>CAMYLH010000441.1 GCA_947259065.1 uncultured Desulfobacterales bacterium | reverse complement strand
TGGGAAGCTGGTTGCCGAACGCTATGCGCCGGGATTCAGCAAAGCAATTCCTTTGCTGGGATGGTCGATGAGCAAAAGTGTGACCAATTCCCTGGTCGGGGTGCTGGTAAAAAAAGGAAAACTGGACATCCACCGGCCGGCCCCGGTTCCGGAGTGGCAAAATGCAGATGATCCTCGCCGCAGGATCACTCTCGATCAACTTTTGCGGATGAGCAGCGGCCTGGAATTTAGTGAAGCCTATGCGCCCTTATCCGATGCCGTTTCCATGTTTTATGACAGCTACAATTTCGCCGCCTATGCGATTCAAAAACCCCTCGAGGTGGAGCCGGACACGAAGTTCAATTATTCCAGCGGCACGGCCAACATCATCGCGTGGATTGTACGCCGCACTGCCGAAGAGGAAAATCGTAACTATTACGCGTTTATTCATCGGGAGCTGTTCGATAAGATCGGCATGCACAGCGTGGTTTTCGAACCGGATCCTTCGGGAACATTTGTCGGTTCATCTTATATGTTTGCAACAGCCAGGGACTGGGCGCGCTTTGGTCTGCTGTATCTTCAGGATGGAGTCTGGGAAGGCGAACGCCTGCTTCCCGAGGGATGGGTATCATATACCACGACACCAACACAGAAAGCACCACGTGGAGAAGACGGGGCCTTGTTCTGGCTAAATGCCGGATCGGCATCGAATCCTGCCAATCGTCGCTGGCCTTCCATTCCAAAAGATGCGTATCTGGCGGATGGATTCCAGGAGCAAAGGGTCATTATTATTCCATCCAGAAAGCTGGTGCTGGTCAGGCTCGGCAATTGCTCGTATAGTGACGCATGGAATGATGAAAAATTTATTTCAGAGGTGCTGGCGGCGCTGCCGAAGCCGTGACTAAAAAGGGGAAGAGGTTTTTGGGATCAGCAGAAAATGAAAAGGGGAAACCACTCTGTGTCCTGGGCGTCTCGGGCGTAGCGGGCGGTGAAAATATAAAAACCACATCGCAGCGGTTCAAAGACAGCTCGACCACACCAACGCAGCCTACTCGATTCAGTACGCCAGGGTTACCGACCAGGAGCTGGCTGATGTGTTGGATGATTCGTTATCGATAAATTGTTATCACTATTATCTCTATCCAGGCATTCCTGCTTTTCGTAACGCACTAATAATTCAATTTTTATCATCCGGATTGCTATACCAGACGTTTTTTAATCTGTTTTACGAAAATATTTGGATCGATTTTAAGAACCTTTGCAACTTCCATCTTATCATCCTCGCGGCCTAATAGAGTATGTGCAATTGCTAATAGCTGGTGAAACGACCACTGTGATCTATCGGAAAGTCGAGCTTTGAGGGCCGTGAAAGGAGAGGATAAACGCCGTAAAAATCTTTACCAGAAATTGGGTAAAAGGAATTATACAATCCCTTTCTGTATCACCTGGTGCTGAATATGAGCAAAGTCAGCCTGGAACAGACGCTTGAACGGGTATGCGAGCTCGTTGGGCCGGGCAAATATTAGTTGCACACGTTGATATAATTATGCTACGGTCGATGGATAGGCGTGACTTATCGTAGGATAGAAGGTCATCTGCATTTTCCCAGTTGAACTGGCTGAGTAACGCAAACAGGCGATAGCTTAGCAATAGGCAATTCGAATAAATACGACTAACGTCTCCAATTTTATCTGATCTCAGCTAGCACCGACAAATCTGATTCTATCACCGATAAGTCGCGGATTATATATATTCCTAACCTTAAGTTTGTTATCGAAATTCATCATAGCCTGTAGCGACTGAGTTGAAAACTGCCGAATCAAGTTTCAAATACCATGAGGAGGGTTAAGCTATGACAGTCAAACTTGATCATTATTGGACGATTATTCCGGGTAAAACCGAAGAATATAATAAATTTATTTTAAAAAAGTTTATTCCAGGGGTCAATCAGTTAGGCTTGCACACCGTGGCCGTATGGTCGGTGCTGGTGGGTGCTTACAGTGAAATAATATTTGAAAGTGTCACCAGTGACTTGGACCAGCTTGAAAAAGTATTGCAGAATAAAAAATTTAAGGAACTGAAGGCTGATCTGCTCAATTATGTAAGAAAATACAAAAGCAAAGTTTTGGTTAAAACCGGTAAAAAGGATTCATACTCCAGCGATATTCACAAGGATACTGTCAAGTTTAACCAGATGTGGGATTTAATTGGTGACAAAAATGAATACGGCCGTTTTGTCATAAACGAATTTTATCCGCTACTCGAAGAATTGGGCATATCCGTCGCCAGGGAATGGGAAGTCTTAATCGGAGATGGC
This sequence comes from uncultured Desulfobacterales bacterium, assembly GCA_947259065.1. Taxonomy (GTDB): domain Bacteria; phylum Desulfobacterota; class Desulfobacteria; order Desulfobacterales; family JAFDCJ01; genus JAFDCJ01. Next base: position 1,134 of record CAMYLH010000441.1, on the reverse strand, counting down.
CCCAGTATTTTATGCGAAGGAAGAGCGAAGGATATCAATAATTTAATAGGCAATTTGCAGAGCAAGAAGTTCCAAGAGGCCAAACAGAAACTAAAGAAATTTGTAGAAAATTATGAGAGCCGTATTCTTACATTTCATATCCAAAAAGTTAAAGGATATAAATCGGCAAGCTATCATATTGTCTCCAATTGAACCTGTTTCCATAACTGACTCCTAACCTAACCCCGGAAAAACCGGAACTAAACAGTTCTTCTTGTCCTGATCGATAAAGAATCTGTACGGCGCTTTCCGGAATATTGGAATATAAGAATGCTCGGAATTCGATGAATCTGATCGACGTTAATAATGGAAGCTTTCTGTCCTCAAAAAGTAAAAAACCTTAAAAGATCTGGCATCTGATACTGATTTGGCAAGTTTTTTTTTGACATTACGTTGCCCGGGCGAAAGCTAAACGGGATCATCCGGCCAAAGCGCTCCTATGAGACGGTACCACCTATTTTCATTGTCCACGGGATCTCGAAGATTATCTTGGGCGACTTTAGCACTGGAAATAATTGATAAATGCTCATTTCCTCGCGTAACACCACTAGGAACCGTTCAGCCGTAGCGCCCTTCGTGTTGACCTTTTTCATCATGTTTTTCTTTTGGGTGCTTTTTTCCGGGAAATTCGATCTCTTCCACATATCTTTAGGCGTCGCATCCAGCGCGATCGTCGCCGCATTAAGCAAAGACTTGTTATTTCCGTCGAGAATAAAGTCGGGATTTATTATTTGCTGGTTGCGGTTTGCCGGCTATGTTCCCTGGCTTTTCTACCAGATTCTGCTGGCCAATTTTCGTATTCTGTATTTGGTCTTTCATCCCAGAATGATGGAGCTTATCGATCCCCAAATCATCACTTTTAACACCAAGTTAACTAACGACATTTCCCGCACTACCTTTGCGAATTCCATTACGCTGACCCCTGGGACAGTTACCGTCAATGTCAGCGTGATGGGAAGATTTAGGGTGCATTGTATAGATGAAAAATCGGGTCGGTCCTTACCCGGGGAAATGGAGAAAAAGATCGCCAAAGTGTTCAACGAATGATGAAAAATGTATTCATATATTCGGGCATATTTTTGAGTCTGTTAATGC
>CAMYLH010000440.1 GCA_947259065.1 uncultured Desulfobacterales bacterium | reverse complement strand
CCTCCCTACCGGTACTAATGAATCGGGCATAAAGGGTTTAAAATGGCTTAGCGGTCGCCTTCCCTGGCTTCAAAGTAGAACCGGCCTGGGAAGGCAACCCTAAAGCATTCCGAATAAAAATTTCATTGAGCGATGTATTACCTGAAGATCCACCGAGATATTGATGCATAAAGGCCCGCAAAAAACACCGGTTCGACTCTCTCCGAGCCGGAAGCCGGCGAGTCGAGGATTATTCGCGAATCGCTGCTGCAAAATCGATCCGGTGCAGGTCACGTAAAAAATCGCTCGATTCTATTATGGATGAAGGGACCAAAGGAAAGGGGCAAAGATGCCTAAAGCAGTAAAAATCTTCGTGCAGTCTGTTGAAGCAACGAACAAGGTGGTCGGCAGGTTCTCCATGTATCTGGTATTCGCTATGATCGGAATCCTGCTATACGAACCTATTGCCAGGAACCTCTTCGGCAAGTCAAGCATATGGGCGGTTGAGATGGCACAATTCACCATGGCCGCTTATTACCTGCTAGGCGGTGGGTACTCCATGATGCTCAAAGGGCATGTTAGAATGGATCTGCTCTATGGCCGCTGGTCGGACAAGAAAAAGGCTACGGTTGACGCGATTACCTGCCTTTTCCTGATCTTCTACCTTGTGTTTCTCCTCGTCGGCGCCTATTCCAGCATTGAATACGCCGTCATGTACGGGCAAAAAAATCGATCTGCCTGGGCACCCTACATGGCGCCCATCAAGATTATTATGGGGGCCGGCGTTCTGCTGATGCTGTTGCAGGCGATAGCGACGTTTTTCAAGGATTTGGCAAAGGCAAGGGGGGCGAAGATATAACATGAGTTATGAACTTATCGCGATACTGATCTTTTCCTCGATGATGCTGATGCTGCTCACCGGCCAGCGAGTTTTCGGCGCCATCGGTGGGGTAGCTACCTTGTTTTCGCTATTGCTTTGGGGCAAAGGTGGCGCAGAGATGCCTTTTAACGCGGCTTTTGCTTTACTGAACTGGTATCCGCTCCTGACCTTGCCGCTATTCATCTATATGGGCTATATGTTTTCGGAATCCGGCATCGCGAGCGACCTCTACAGGATGTTCCATGTTTGGATGGGATCGATCAGTGGTGGATTGGCCATCGGAACGATGGGGCTCATGGTCGCCGTATCCGCCATGAATGGCTTGAGTGTGGCCGGAATGGCGATTGGCGCGAGCCTCGCTTTGCCGGAAATGCTGAAGCGAAACTATAACAAGGTCATGGTTACCGGTGTCATCCAGGCGGGCAGTTCCCTGGGGATTATGGTCCCGCCCAGTGTGGTGCTGGTCCTCTACGGCATGATCGCCAGGCAACCCGTCGGCCAGTTATGGCTGGCCGGTGTTTTCCCCGGCTTTCTTTTGGCCGGCCTGTTTATGGCATACATCTACATCAGATGCAGACTGCAGCCGCATCTGGGCCCTACATTAACAAAGGAAGAGCTGGAGTCCATAACCTGGAGTCAGAAGTTGCGATTGCTCAGGGCCGGAATCGTTCCGCTGATCATTATTTTTTCCATGACAGGCCTTTTTCTGATGGGGATCACCAGTCTCGTTCAATGTTCGGCAGCCGGTGCGACCGCAACAACCCTCGCAGCTCTCCTCAAAGGCCGCTTAAACCGGCGGGTATTGGATGAGACATTAAAGAATACACTGAGCGTCAGCTGTATGTTCATGTGGGTAATTCTGGCAGCCCTTTGCTTCGGTGCCGTTTTTGACGGTTTGGGCGCCGTGCATGCCATCAAGTCTCTATTTATCGAAAGATGGGGTCTCAGTCCGTTTGGGGTACTGGTGATGATGCAGCTTTCTTACATCCTGATGGGCATGTTTTTGGACGATACGGCCATGCTTATCATTGTTGCGCCCCTTTATGTCCCCCTGGTCATCAGTTTGGGCTATAACCCGATCTGGTATGGTGTTCTCTATACGATTACCTGCCAGATTGCTTACATGACGCCTCCCTTCGGCTATAACCTGTTTCTGATGAAGGCCATGGCACCCAAGGAGGTATCGCTGGCGGATATTTACCGCTCGATCATACCCTTTGTACTGGTCATGTTGGTAGGTTTAGGCATCGTCATGCTGTTTCCCGAAATTGCTCTGTGGTTGCCCGATTTTTATTTCGGAAGATAAGGACTTCGGGTAATAGTTCGTTTTAAGCCGTATGCAAAAAGATATTAAAAATGAAACTACCGAACATCCAGATCAAAAAAATCCTGTATCCAACCGACTTGTCGGAAAGCGCTGCACACGCCTTTTCCTATGCCGTCAGCCTTGCCAACGCATATGGTGCCGGCATTACGATCCTGCATGTGCTTGCTGAATTCCCCGGGGAAGAATTTATAGCGAATATGATCAATGCCGACACCTGGGAAGAGATCAAAAACCGCCATTATTCCGAAGCCCGGGATCAGTTGATCGGCAAGAAAAGGGATCATGTCGCCATCAAGGAAGTTCTCGAGGCTTTTTCCGAAGAAGCCCAGGCCGATGGCGAAGATCAAACCTTTGTCACCGATGAAGTTTTAATCAAAACCGGAACGCCGGCCGAAGTCATCGCTAACACTGCACAGGAACAAAATTGTGATCTCATCGTCATGGGCACCCACGGCCACGGCAGCATCGCCGATATCTTCGTCGGCAGCACCGCCAAATGGGTGATCAAACACTCCCCGATCCCGGTTTTGGTCATTCGATTGCCCTGAGCACTCCCTATTAATTTAAGCGGACTTATTTTTGATATGCAGACGGGAATTCATCGTCTTAGTCTGTTCTCTTTCCATCGGCCTTCTTCTCTTCGCGAAATGGTTTCAGCAAGGATAAACGACCGTCCCGCAGTAAAACCGGTTCAGCCGGCATTTTGCCTGCTGCAGGCACTCCCTGTATGTCGAGTTTTATATCTTGACACATTATGCATATCTTTATATGTGGACCTATAATTATATCGAATTGAGATGACTGACTGCCTGATGCTCCGCTCTCACTCGCTGGAGGATCGTTTAGACTTGACAGTTTCAATATAAATTTGTCGCAACGCCTAAGTTTCAACAAATTTCCCCTAAAAAAGTTATACACAATTTAGTTTCTACAAGTATAGCTAAATCAAATAAAACAACATGACTCAATTCATAAGCCACCGGCTATGCCGGTGAGGATTTAAAGGGTTCTACCGTTACCGCGAGGGCATGCTTGATGGGTGCAAACTCGATCGATGCCAGCGGCTTATGAATTGATATAAAAGGGAGGCACACTAGCTCATGCAACTTTTGGATGCCGGGATTGCATTTGCGCTGACCCTCGCCGGTCTTGCGACGGTCGTCAGCATTATTATCGACATCATCCACCGCGCCCTCGGTCTTCGCTCCAAGGGGTTACGGGCAATGCTGGAACAGCACTTTGACGATGTG
>CAMYLH010000439.1 GCA_947259065.1 uncultured Desulfobacterales bacterium | reverse complement strand
CATGGCAGCGACCATTAACCGCGTATAGCCAAATACCTTGCTGGCCTGTTTCAGACCTTGCCCGGTGACGTCGCCAATAACGTTTTCCACCGGCACGAAGACATCGCTGAATGTCAGCGGCGAGGTGTTTGACGCCCGGATTCCATGCTTTTCTTCACCCTTTCCCCGATGGTAACCCTCGGTGCCTTTTTCGATGATAAAAAAAGTTGCGCCTTCAGGGGTGTTGGCTAGCAAGGTGATAAAATCAGCGTAAAATCCGGTGGAAATAAACTGTTTGCTGCCGTTGATCTTATAACCGATGATATCGCCCCCATCATCAGTCACCGGGTCCGCCTTGGTCTTGATGGCGGCAACATTGCTTCCGGCATCCGGCTCGGTGACCGCATATGCAACTAGGGCCTCGCCGGCGGCAATTTTACCAAGCCACTTTTGTTTCTGCTTTTCGGTCCCCCCGACAATGATCGGGTCCGCACCGAGTTGAATGGCAAAAAATGCGGTGGTAATGCCCAAGCAGATTTTAGCCATTTCCCGGGTTAGGGCGCAGCTGTCTCGGGCACCGCCACCTATACCGCCGTAGGCTTCCGGCAACATTAAAAGCTGCAGCCCGATATCAGGCCCCAGCATTTCCCGGATTGTCTCCTCCGGGAAAATTTCTTTTTGGTCAAACTCAAGAATTTTGTCCTTGGTCAGAAGCCGCTTTTTTAGTTGACCGACAGTATCCAATACCATTTGTCTGGACTCTGGATCCAAGCCATAGAGTTGTCTTCTTTCAGAACGTTCATCTGCAATCATCGATTGAATTCCTTATACTTAACGACACAGAAATTGGGTTTTAATCCTCATCTATTGATATGACGGTGCGGCCTTTGTATGAACCGCAGCTGGGACAGGCATGATGCGGAAGCTTCGCTTCACCGCAATCAGGACAAGTTGATAGATTCGGGGGGGATGTTTTTTGGTGTGTTCTTCGTTTGTCACGCTTGGATTTGGATGTTTTTCGTTTGGGTACAGGCATAAGTAATCTCCTAACTATATGATATATCTGTAAATAAAAAATTTTTACTACTCGTATTTGACCGTGCGCTTCTAGTAATTTAAATTCGAATGAATGTCAAGTATTTTAAAGAATCTGAATCCATTTTGTTTACTTGTGCCGGCTTCGCTTCTGTGCTATTAGCTTTAGCCGGTGATTGTTAAATTTTATAATATAACCGGTTAATATCATTTGTCAAATTAATTTATTTCGAACACTATGGCTTATTTCGAAACGGTCATTAACTGCAGGAAATTTATGGGAAACTATAAACATTTAAGCTTAAGCCAAAAATGGGTTGACGGCCACAATATACTAATGACTTACTATAATGAGATATTTTAAGTAAATGGATTTATAATTAATTATCGTGATGTCAAATAGTTAACCATAATAATGAAAGCACAATAAACCTTTTTTCCTCATAAATTAATGGGATAAAAGTTAAAAGCCACGTTATGCGTGATTTTCATCACCCTAATAAGGAGGCATAAATGGAACAAATCGTCACACGATTTCCCCCGAGTCCCAGCGGTTATCTTCACGTGGGGAATGCCCGCACTGCAATTTTTAACTGGCTGTACGCCCGGCATATGAACGGCAGATTTGTCCTGCGAATCGAGGATACGGATGCCCGGCGCTCAACCCAGGCTTCGGTGGACGTCATCTTCGATGCCTTGCAATGGCTTAACATCGACTGGGATGAAGGGCCTTATTTTCAAACCCAACGCTTCGATATTTACAATGAATACCTTCAAAAAATGATCGATTCAGGCCATGCTTATTACTGTACCTGTTCGCCGGAACAAATTGACGTCATGCGGCGGCAGGCCATGGCAAGTGGTGAAAAGCCGCGTTATGACGGCACCTGTCGCGAAAAAGGACTGAAAAAGACGGAAAACGCGGTGGTACGATTTAAAGCCCCGCTCACCGGTACAACCGTGGTCGAAGATGTGATCAAAGGCAATATTGTTTTCCAAAACGACGAATTGGATGATTTTGTCATTTGCCGCAGCGACGGTACCCCCACCTATAACTTTGTCGTGGTTGTCGACGATATTACCATGAATATCAACACAATTCTTCGCGGCGACGACCATGTGATGAATACTCCCAAACAGATTCTACTCTACCGTGCCTTGCAGGCCCCCTTACCCACCTTCGGACATGTTCCCATGGTGCTCGGTAGCGACCGCAGTCGGCTAAGCAAACGCCACGGCGCCATGTCCGTGACCGCCTATCGGGACATGGGGTTTTTACCCGAGGCGCTGGTAAACTACCTCGTGCGTCTCGGATGGTCTCATGGCGACCAGGAATTTTTTACCCGGGATGAACTGATCCGCGTATTTGACCTTAAAAACATCGGTCGCTCGGCGGGAATTTTCGATCCTGAAAAATTGCTGGCGCTCAATGCAGAACACATCAAGGCAACCTCTCCGGTGAATCTGGTGGCACCCTTGACACCTTTTTTAAAAGAATTCAACGTTGAGATTAAAGAGGATGACTATATCCGCAAAGTCATTGAAACACTTGCCCCCCGCAGCAAAACCCTTCAGGAGATGGCCCAGGCAGCCGTGTTTTATTATCTTGAGGATATAACCTACGAAGAAAAGGCAGCCCGAAAATTTTTCAAACCGGCGGCATTGACACCCTTGAAGTTGCTGACGGAAAAGCTGGCAGCTCTAGCAAGCTACAGCCAGGAAAACCTTGAGGATGTATTTAAACATGTGATGGATCAAACCGGTCTCAAGCTGGGCAAAATCGCCCAGCCGGTGCGCGTGGCGCTGACCGGCAGAACCGCAAGCCCGGGTATTTTTGAGATTATTGCCATTTTGGGACCCGAACGCGTGATCCCACGCCTTGAGAAGGCCATCCGGTTTATCGAGGTAAATCTAGATAAGTAGCCGAAATAAAATAAGATTATAAGTTAGGAAGGTAAGAAGAGCTGAGGGTGAGAGGGCTGAATTATAGAAGATGAGAAGGTGAGAGGGTGAGAAGTTCAGAAAATTGGAGGCATCAGAGACTCAATGCTGGTTAGAGTTCAGTCTCGCCTGCGAATTTATAGAACAGGCTACCTTTGAAAATCTCGATGGGGAATATGAGGAAATCATTGCAATGCTAAATTCAATGGAAAATAAAGCTGAAAAGTTTTGTTTTTAATTATCATAAGTGCAACCTTGTGACTAACTTGTCACCTGCTAACCCTTTTATTTTCTTATATTTTTTACCTCTGATCTTCTTTCAATGATCTCTACGATCATAGGATCAAACAAAATTTACTTGACGCGTTATGATAAACACTATAGGTAAGAAATCTATTTACAACACTGAGGGATCGTCTAGCGGCAGGACGACGGGTTCTGGCCCCGTTAACCCAGGTTCGAATCCTGGTCCCTCAGCCAAT
>CAMYLH010000438.1 GCA_947259065.1 uncultured Desulfobacterales bacterium | reverse complement strand
TATGCTTCCAATCTGTCAGGCGAAATGCGGTTGTCTACCGGCATGTGGGAAATTATCTGCAGAGCAGTCACCGGGGATTTTAAATCTAACGCTCTGCAAAGTTGAAGGTAGGCGGCTAACAACGGGACGTTCACGGTCGTACCATCTAAGACGTCCGCTTCTGATTCGGCCCACGACAAGTTACCGCCATCAGCAGCTCCCGCCTGCTCGCAGACCCGGGCAATGATGCCGATGAGCGTCCCGTCAGGGTCGCCCAGGTCCTGCAATCTGTCGTGCATCAGCTGGCAGGACCGTTTAGACAGCGACCGGTTGAAAAATGTTGGCGCGGTATCGTCTTTAAAATTCTTCGCGAGCGGCGGCAACCCATCACCATCTGCCAGGCCGATGTCGCACAAATAAGACGAAGCATAAAGAATGAACATATCCCAGGGCTGCACCCTAAGCATCTGCTTTTGTTCGTCATCCAGCAGCCAGTCCTCATAGCAACGCACCAGGCGATCGCCTTGATCGACCAAATTGACCGGACTTTGTGCATCCCAGGGCAGCCTGGCACCGGTCAACTTCCCGACCGCCAATCGGATGGCAGCCAAATCCGTCTCTAATTTGCTGCCGAGTTTAGCTGTTTTGGTATTCATGCAGCTTGCACCTGCCGTCTCTTGTATTCCAGGGCGATATCCAACACTCCGGGGCCGATTAACCCTTTCGGAAGTCCGAAACTGAAAGCCGGTAACTAAAGATCAGCATGAAATAAAAAGATGCAAGATTTTGTAATTGCCGACTGGACAGGGTTGGTAGATTAGAAATGATTGTTTGGAATATTGCGGAAATAAGGATGCAGGCCGCAAAATCGCGAGCCTGCATCCTTATACTCAAAGGGTCTTCAGCGGAAACACAGAAACACCGGACACAAAGAAAAGGCGAAAAATTAGTTACAACCCTACTTTATGCCTTGGTAATGCCCAGTGAAAAATCACTCGGGTTCCGGATTTCAGAGATTCAATCCACCCCTTCTATTAATAACCGCTGCCGACGATAACCCCGGTCTTTGTTTTTCTAACGTATGCGTTTTTCTCTGCATCATTCCATTGGTACTTCACCCAGGTGCCTTCCATCGTTGCCTGGACCACGGCATCATAAGCCGGTTTGGCCTTCTCTTTGAGATTTTCTCCAGTCAGCGAAGGGTGAACCAGCACATTTCCGTTCTCCTCTATAATGTAAACATAGTGGGGTTTTCTTTTGGCAGCGTCCATGAAATCAGAGGCCGGTTTGCCGCCCTCGATTGCCACAGCGATTTCATCGACCTGGGCCTTGATGGCGTCCTTGTCGGCAGCAGAAACAACACCCGTGAGCGCGAGGCCCACAACCACGACCAGCATAATCAGGAAATACTTCTTCATCTTCTCCTCCTTTCTGTAGTGTTCATTTCAATTAAAGCGACCCCGCAGTCCAACTGCAGGGATATGGATTCCCCCTTTTTGCCGGTTATCTACCGAAGGGCGAATCGGTGTGAAAGTTATGACAAACAGGTAGAGCCATTGGCGCTGATGGCTGGTTGGCAATCGGTGATGGATCCCTATCAGCTTCCCAACCACATATGAATGTAATGATAAAGATTTTCTTTTTCAAATCGGATAATTCGAGAATGGTGAATGGAGTTTAGGTTTGAGCTACAACCCAATATACTGGAGCACGAATTAACATAAAAAATAACCTTGCTGATAGCTGAAGTGAATTGGGTTGTCAAGATTAATTTTTTATCAATCTCTGAAAAATGAGGGTCCAAAAAGAAATTTATGGGCGATCTTCAATAACAATTGACAATTAAACCTGTTTGCCTTACCATTGTGTAAGGATACTTAATTAGTAAGGAGGTTTTGCTATGGCATTGGCAACAATTACCACGAAAGGTCAAATAACCATCCCCAAGTCAGTGCGGGATTCGTTAATGTTAAGCACGGGTGACCAAATCGAATTTATCGTCACTGCTAAAAGAGAGGCGCTTATTAGACCAATATCGAAAAAAGTTGATGAAGTTTTTGGCATATTACATAAACCTGGCAGGAAAACTGTTTCAGTTGAAGAGATGGATATTAAAATAAGGCAGAGAATGAAGGATAATTTTTAATGAAGGCTTTAGACACGAATGTGTTGGTAAGATTTCTTGTTAAAGACGATGAGCGTCAATCAAAAATTGTGTACAGCGCTTTCAAGCAAGCAGAGACGGATAAAAACACTTTTTTTGTCCCATTGCTTGTGGTTTTAGAAACCCTGTGGGTGCTGGACTCGGTTTATAATATAGCAAGAAATAATATTATTGATTCTATAAATGAAATTTTATTGATGCCTATTTTAAAGTTTGAAGCTCAAGCAACCATTCAACGTTTTATTTTTCTCGCCCGCGAAAACAAAATTGACCTTTCAGATGTTTTAATCGCATGTTCCGCAAAGTTATCCGGCTGCAAATGTGTCCTTACATTCGACAAAAAGGCCTCCAGATTTGAGCCTTTTGAGTTAATCGATCCGAATTAACTTGCTGAATAGCCCCGATAAATCATGGACTCAAAACCGCCCACCAACCCCCATCCCTGGGATCTGACACCCAAAGAAGCCATCGCCCTGCAACAGCATCTGTCGGGTAAAATAATTCGCAGGTCCGGCATCGACATTCATGAGATTGCAACCGTTGCCGGGGTGGATATGCATTACCATCAGGGTCTGGCAACCGCGGCCGTGGTTGTCATCAGGCTTTCCGATCTGGTGACCGTGGAACATGCAACCGCCGTCAGAAAGATAAGTTTTCCCTACATACCGGGATTGCTGACGTTTCGTGAGGGCCCCGCAATTCTCGCTGCTCTGGATCAACTAACCGCGGCTCCGGACTTGCTGATTTTTGATGGGCAGGGTATCGCTCATCCGCGACGCTGTGGTCTTGCCAGTCATATCGGCCTGTTCCTGGATAGACCTTCCATCGGCTGCGCCAAAACCAGACTGTCAGGCCGGTATAAAGCGCCGCATTCCGAAAAGGGCAGCTATTCCTATCTGAAAGATGGTGACGAAACCATTGGCGCCGTCGTTCGAACCCGAAGTAATGTCAAACCGATATTTGTCTCTATCGGGCATCGCATAAATTTGGAGGACAGCATTAGAATTGTTTTAAAATGTTGCCACCGTTATCGGTTGCCGGAGACCACCCGCAGGGCCGATACACTGGCAAGGGGCAGATTGATTGGTTGAGTGATTAACTGCCAAGTAGTCGATAATACCCAACCCGAATAAACAGCAAACAACAAATCACAAGCACCAAATTACAATATCCAAATCTCAAACAAGGTAGGACGCCAATTGTTTGGGATTTTTCAATTTCGGTCATTGTGATTTGCCCTTCGACTTTGCTCAGGACCGTGAGCTTGTCGAACGGCTTGTCGAACCATTTGGTATTTGG
>CAMYLH010000437.1 GCA_947259065.1 uncultured Desulfobacterales bacterium | reverse complement strand
GACCATTTTTTCAAGACTTCGGGTGTAGCGGATCCCCGCCAAATCGAAGTGCCGGAACCAATACCATTGCCGGACTGACCCCTATGTTGCAACGTTAGGTGAATTGAATTCGGCCTCCGGCCCATAGGGGCCACAGGGGCCTGCGCCCCGGAGGGATTTAGGAATGCGGAATGCGGGAAATTGGTGCCTCTTCAGAGCTCCGTCATTTAAATAAGTAGTTGACTGAATCAACAAAAATTACCTGCTTAATGAAAATCATGAAAATTTTGGATTTTATTGTCTTTAAAAACCTTCTAATACAACTGGTTTAGAATTTACTTTGACGTTACCCTTGGTGCCTCTTTTTCCGGTATTGCAATGCGGAGTGAAATTGACTATGTTTTGTCAATCGGAGCTCAATGTTCTAACTCAAACTTGACCCCAACGTTGCAACATTGGGGTTAATTTTCGGGGGGATTAAAACAGGATGCTTCAAAAATTATAACATGCTGAACTAATGAGAATGTTACTCCCAGTCAACCAATCAACCAGTCAACTATTCGACGATCTCGGAACAACCAGCGAGGATAATTATGAATAAGGAAACCGCGGAGATTATAAATGCGGCGGATACCCAGGGTTGGGAAAAAATCAAGGTGGATTTTGGTGATGATTTCCTGGACATTGAGGTACCGGCCGACTGTGAAATATTGAGCATGCCATCCATGCCGTGTCTGGTCGATTCAGCTTCAGAAATAACGTATGCCTTGAATCAACCGACGGGTTCACCCACCATTTCCGAAATCATTCATTCAAAAGGCAAACCCGTTGAAGACCTCACGGTTTGCATCACGGTATCGGATATTACCCGACCGGCGCCTTACAAAGGGGAAAACGGCTTGTTGCTGCCCCTGCTTGCACTCATTGAAAAGACCGGAGTAGAAAGAGAGAACATTATTTTCGTAATCGGCAATGGAATGCACCGTCACAGCACCCTTGAGGAGCGAATTTACATGTACGGCCAGGAGGTGGTGGATAATTATCGTATTGTCGATCACGATAGCGAGGATGACGATTCCATGATTCTGGCTGCACAAACCAAAAGCGGAACCCAGGTTCACATAAATAAAATTTTTTATGAATCGGATGTTAAAATCATTACGGGACTAGTTGAAAGTCATTTCATGGCAGGGGTATCCGGGGGCAGAAAGGCAGTCTGCCCGGCTCTGGTAAACACCAAAACCATCCAGTATTTTCACAGCGTTCAAGTTCTTGAAGACCCAAAAGCAACCAATCTGATTCTTGAAGGCAATCCTTGTCACGAGGAGGCTCTGGAGGTTGCGCGAACCGTTGGAATTGATTTCCTGGTCAATGTAACCCTCGATAAGCGTTTGTGCCTGACCGGTGTTTTCGCGGGTGCGCTCGAGGAAGCCCACCATGCAGCCTATGAAGCCATGAAAAAATCCGTGATGATTCCGGTGGAGCAGCCGTTCGATATTGTTTTAACCCACGCCGGTTACGTCGGCCGTAATCATTATCAGGCCGTCAAAGCGGCTGTCAATGCCATGCCTGCCGTCAAAGAGAAAGGCCTGATTGTCATGCTGGCCAACAACGTGGATGTCGAACCGATCGGATCCCAGGAATATAAGACCTTTTTGCATCTTTTTAAAATGTTGGGTCCGGACGGCTTTAATAACGTCCTTGAGCACCCGGACTGGGTCTTTACCAAAGATCAATGGGAACCCGAAATGTGGGGCAAGCCGTTTCGTAAGGTCGGCCTAGATGGATTGATCTACTGTTGTCCGCAAATACCGGAAGAAAATTTCGATATCATCCCGGGCCCAAACGGATATGACTTTATTGATGGTGATGCCGGATTTGCCTCCGACAAGCAAAAGGCGACCGCCATGCTGCAAAATGCGATTATTTACGCGGTCAATCACCCAAGATTTGCAGGCAGAAAACCGTCATTGGCTTTTATCGAGGAAGGTCCTTATGCAGTGCCAATGGGCCGGGAGTGATATTATGATCTAATTCTCATTCCGCGTTCTGTTTCCTATTTATTTTAGATTGTAACCTTTGGAGCCGGTTTCCCGTCTTATGTTAAAAATTCCTAAAAAGGAGGATCAATGCATGGAGACGACCAAGGTTAATACGGAAGAACCGGTCATAACAGATTCAATAAACAGGATATCCGTATATTGCTTTGCCGAACTAGAGTTGTAACGGTGAGCCAATAGGGCTTTTTGAAATTTATGCTTATGGGATCATTTCGGGGGAGGATGCGTCATGCCAAAGTTCAGCGCCAACTTAACAATGATGTTTAATGAGGTCGAGTTTCCGAGTCGCTTTGAGCGCGCCTCGATAGCGGGCTTTAAAGCAGTGGAATATATGTTTCCCTATGAGTGGCCAAAAGAGCAACTGGCCGAAGAGCTGGAATCACATGAACTGGAGCAGGTGTTGTTCAATCTGCCGGCTGGAGACTGGGCCGCCGGAGAGCGGGGGATTGCCTGTATTCCAGGGCGTGAAAGTGAATTCAAAGAGGGGGTGGAATTGGCCCTTACGTATGCCAAAGCCCTGCAGTGCCCGGCCATTAATTGTCTCGTCGGGTTGACTCCTGAAGGTATTGCTGCAGACAAAGTCCGCCAAACGATTGTAGATAACCTCCAATTTACTGCTGCCGCTTTGGAAAAGAAGGGTGTTCGGCTTCTGATCGAAATGTTAAACCACAACGCCGTGCCGGGATTCTACCTGGTACGGACGTTAGAGGCGCTGCAGCTGCTGGAGGAAGTAAATCATCCCAACCTCAGACTTCAATACGATGTTTATCACATGCAAATTATGGAAGGTAATTTAATCGATACCTTGTCAGCACATATATCCCGTATCGGCCATATTCAAATTGCCGACAATCCGGGTCGGCATGAACCCGGAACCGGAGAAATAAACTTTCCCAATGTGTTCGCCGCAATTGATGCGGCGGGTTACGACGGATGGATCGGATGCGAATATATCCCCGCTGGAACAACTGAGGAAGGTCTCAGATGGTTAGACCCTTATCAATAATTAAAAAAGGAGAAAGGCAATGAAGATAGGATTTATCGGGATCGGGATCATGGGCAGACCAATGGCCGAACACCTGCTGGACGCCGGCCATGAGGTGGCTGTGAATAACAGAAGCCCAATTCCCCAGGAGCTTTTGGACAAGGGTGCGCAGGTGGTGTCATCTGCCAAAGAAGCGGCTGAAAGGGGTGAGGTGATCATTATCATGGTACCCGACACACCGGATGTCGAGACGGTCTTATTTGGAGAAAACGGGGTGGCCGAATCCCCGGTGGAGACAAAGCTGTTCGCCGAGAAGATCAATGCGTTGGGTTGCAAGTATTTGGATGCACCGGTATCCGGTGGTGAAGTCGGGGCCAAGGCAGGGACCCTGACGATTATGGTGGGCGGTGATCAAGAAACCTTCGATATGGTAAAGCCGTTATTTGAGCTTATGGGCAAGAATATCACCTTGGTGGGTGGCAACGGTGATGGTCAAACCTGTAAGGTGGCCAACCAGATTATAGTGGCTTTAACCATTGAAGCGGTTGGCGAGGCTCTGTTGTTTGCCTCCAAAGCAGGCGCGGATCCATCAAAGGTCCGGGAGGCGTTGATGGGCGGTTTTGCTTCATCTAAAATTCTTGAGATCCACGGGGAACGGATGATTAAGCGTACCTTCGACCCCGGCTTTAGGATCGAACTCCACCAGAAAGACTTGAATTTGGCGCTGTCTAATGCGCGCAAGCTGCAAATGTCGCTGCCGAACACAGCTACGGCTCAGGAATTGTTCAACAGCGTCGCTGCCCAGGGGGACATTGGACTGGATCATTCGGCCATGGTTTTGGCGTTAGAAAAGCTGGCCGAGTTTAAAGTCGCCGAATAGGCGATTTTTCAAGGCTTTATGCGCTAGTTTTTGATTAGATGCCATGATGCATGAGAGGGTTATATGAAATATATTCGCAAGCGTGC
>CAMYLH010000436.1 GCA_947259065.1 uncultured Desulfobacterales bacterium | reverse complement strand
TGACTTCAAAAAAACTTGCGGCTGCGATCCGGGCATGTCTATCGAATGAACGCATTCGGCAAAAAACCAAGAAGGCCGCTGGTATTATCAAACAACAAGATAGTTTGGAATTTGCGGTCAGCGAAATATTGGGATCTCTAAATCAGCGACCACCAGCAGATCTTGGGGTATGAGGAAGGCCCCTGGAAGGGGCCAGAGCCACGCTCTGCTGGTGATCGCTGATTTGTGCCTTTTTAATAGTGACTCAAAACCGCCACATCAACCAATCCTAAAGAACCTATTGACTTAAAAATTCGCCCGGGATAATCCCATTATAGCTGAGGTGTTCAAATGATCGATAAAACCTGTTTGATTGAAAACATGCACCCGCGATTTAAAAAGGGCATGACCGTCATGGTCGGCGGGTTCGGTGTGCCCGGAACCCCTTTTATGCTCATCGACACACTGTTGGCAACGGGGGTCTCGGAGCTGACCCTTATCAAAAACGAGGCCAACGAAGACCACATGGGGTTGTCCAAACTGATCGAGGCCGGCCGGGCTAAAAAGATCATCACGTCGCATCTGGGGCTCAACGCCACCGTGATCGGGATCATGAACCGGGGCGAGATCGAAGTCGAGTTTTATCCCCAGGGAATTCTGGCGGAAAAAATCCGTGCCGGCGGCGCCGGACTATTCGGTTTTTTGACCGATATCGGTATCGACACCATTCTGAGCAAAAAAAAGCAAACGGTAACCATTGACGGCCGCAAGGTGATTGCAGAGCCGGCCCTGCGGGCCGATGTGGCCTTAATCCACGCCGCAGTGGCCGACCGCAGCGGCAATCTGGTCTATGAAAAAAGCGCCCGTAATTTCAATCCATTGATGGCCACAGCGGCGGATACAGTGATCGCCGAGGTCGAGAGAGTCGTAGAGAACGGCAGCCTGGACCCGGATCAAATCCATACACCCGGTGCTTTTGTGGATCATGTGGTTGAACTCAAAGAACTGACCCAAGAGTACGGGATATTGGCACATCATGTCATATAAAGAAAAAATAGCAAAGCGGGCCGCCCGGGAAGTTCTGCCGGGGCAGGTCATCAACCTGGGCATCGGTATTCCAACCCTTATCCCGGATTACCTGACAGCCGAAACACCGGTCTGGGTTCATTCGGAAAACGGCATTCTGGGTATGGGACTGCGATGCCGCCGCGGGACAGAAGATCGCAATTTGATCGATGCCGGCGGAAACTATGTTACCCTGCAACCGGGAGCGGCTTTTTTTGACAGCGGACTGTCGTTTGCGCTGGTCCGCGGTGGACGGCTGGATGTGGCCTTTTTAGGTGCCCTGGAAATTTCACGAGCCGGTGACCTGGCCAACTGGATCATCCCCGGCAAGTATTCTCCGGGGATCGGCGGCGGCATGGAATTGGCCCAAAAAGCCCGGCGGGTGATCGTCACCACCACCCACACCACCCGTAGTGGAGAGCCGAAAATAATAAACCGTTGCACGCTGCCGTTGACAGCCAAAAACTGCGTGAACACCATCATTACCGAGCTGGCCGTCATCGAGGTGACTGCCGAAGGTCTGCTCTTGCAGGAAATTGCAGCCGGCTCCGATGTCAAACAGATATTTCCGCCTGCGGCGACAGACCTTCGGCCGAAGGCCGTTCTATCCTGACGATCCTGTTGATCCTGTCCAAATGTTTTTCTAAAAAAAGAATCCATTCCTCTATGAGTAAGGAACCAATAAATTTTACTGTAATCTTAGTGCCTTGGTGTCTTTGTGGCTGAACAAATAACATCAAAGTTTCTTTTCCGATCAGACTGGCCGCCCTCCCAGGGCGGGTAAACTTTTTAGGCCGGCGGCTGGGCTGACACCTGACACCCGAAATTTGGAAAGCTTGAGCTAAATCACCAACAATCTTGATTTACAACCAGGTAAACCCGGAGGAACTGCGAACAGCAAGCCGGCCGGAAATTAGAGGATAAAGAACATGGCGGATTTAGACCATAGGCAGCAACGGATCATCGAAGCAACGGAGAAATTGGAAGCGGATATTCTCGATTTCGCCGGTCGGCTGGTGGCTGAGCCCAGCACTCTGGGAGATGAAGCCTCGGCCCTGCAGGTAATGGAAACCGAACTCAAACAACTGGGTTTCGAAACGGAAAAGGTGGCAATCGATCTGCGATTTCTGGCAGATCACCCCGGTTTTGCGCCGGTGCCCTGGGGGTATGAAAACCGTTATAATGTTGTCGGATACCGGCCGGCCGATCTCGAGGGCGGTCGCAGCTTGGTGTTAAACGGACATCTGGACGTGGTCAATCCGGGATGTCTTGATTTTTGGCAAGACGACCCCTTTCATCCCGTCATCAAGGATGGATGGCTTTACGGCCGGGGGGCCGGGGATATGAAATCGGGCATTGCCGCCATGATTTATGCCGTGCAGGCCGTGAAAGTTGCCGGATTCGGCATGCAGGCCCCGGTCACCGTGCAAGGCGTCATCGAAGAAGAGTGTAGCGGTAACGGCGCGTTGGCCTGTCTTCATGCCGGTTATGATGCCGAGGCTACGTTGATTCCGGAACCTTTCGGACCGACCATCCTGACCCATCAGGTGGGCGTTCTCTGGTTCAAGGTCACCGTGCGCGGCGCTTCCCGGCACGTTCTATCTGCAAGTTCGGGGATAAATGCCATCGAAATTTGTTTTCCCATCATCGCGGCCCTGCGCTCGCTGGAAACCGAGCTCAATGACGGCCCGCGCCCTGAGGCCTACAAGCAATTTGACCATCCATTGAACCTCAACATTGGACTGTTCAGCGGCGGCAGCTGGCCGTCCTCGGTTCCGGACGAAGCCGCTTTTCACGGCCGGCTCTCATATTTTCCCGACGTTCGATTCAATGAAATCCGGCAAAAAATCATCCAGACGATCAAGAGAGCTTCCGAGAATAACCGCTGGCTGTCGCAAAACCCGCCTGAAATTGAATTTTACGGATTCCGTTCGGATGGCCATGCGGTTGCTCGAAGCCTTCCGGCCTTTGAAACACTCAACGACTGCCACCGCATGCTGACGGGCACAAACGCCGAATCATACATCGCGACCTGCACCACGGATTTACGTGCCTTTCAATTATTTGGTCGGGGCCAGGCCACCTGTTACGGGCCGGTCGCGGAAAATATCCATGGTGCCAATGAACGGGTCCACATTCCAAGTGTGATGCAAGTAGCTAAAACCTACGCCCTGTTTTTGTCCCGCTGGTGTGGGCTTGTTGAATAATTAGGTTTCTATAATTTGACATTGGTATCTTTTTTTTGCTAAAACAGACCGCATGCTCAGCCCCAGACTAAACGATGGCCGACGGCTGGCACAGCTGAATTTGTTCTAGTACTCACGGCGGGCTTTTTACCCTGGGGCACATCCAATACCATTGCACCCGGCAATTTATGGCTTATCAGGATCATTCCGGCCAATATCGCCCGTGCGTAGACACTATAGTAGGGTCAGAAAAATGAATGATGTTAAAATAGCCGATATAACCATACGTTATGCCACCGCCGATGACAACACACTGCTTGCAGAATTAGGTGCACGTACATTCTATGATACCTTTGCCGCCGATAATACGCCCGAGAACATGGCTTCTTACCTTGCAGCTTCATTTAGTCCGGAAAAACAAGCCGCTGAATTGAACGATCTTTTATCCGTTTTTTTAATTGCAGAAGTTGATGGCGCCACGGTCGGATTCGCCAGATTAAAAGAAGGCCAACCTAGGGTGATTGACATCGGATTGCGCTCCATTGAAATAGCCCGAATATATGCCTGCAAAGAGTGGATTGGACATGGCGTTGGCGCAAACCTGATGAAAGCCTGCCTGAGCGAAGCTGAAAAGAGGGGCTGTGATACAGTCTGGACAAGTGTCTGGGAGCACAACACGCGGGCGCAGATGTTTTACCGCAAATGGGGCTTTGTTGAAACGGGCACCCAGATCTTTCAGCTGGGTGATGACCTGCAAAATGATCTGCTGATGAAAAGAAGAGTGAGGTTCAGTGAGACGTTTCATGCGTCTTTCGATGAAATGAGCTTATAAAAATCGGGCTAATCCGCAATCACATAAACATACACCTCACGCGGCCCGTGGGCCCCATGCACCATGGTGGCTTCAACATCGGCGGTTTTGCTGGGCCCGGAGATAAATGTCATGCAATTGGTCAATCCCACCCCATGCCCCTCGGTGTCACTTTTTATAAAGGCATAGAGCTCTTTAAGATCTGCTATGATTTGATTCAGTTGGATGACAGCAATATGGATGGAAGGTACGAGGGAAACTGAGCGGGCCTGACCCGCACGCGTCCTCATGACCAGGCTGGCAGTCTCGGCCATGCAAAAATCAGCGGATGTTATACCGATATAAGAATCGATGATGTGTTTGCGCAGCCGCTCCCTTTCTTTTTCTGCCAAAATTGGGTCAGTTTCACTATTTGATAGCTCCGCAATATAAACCGGCACATTTTGATCGGCTAGTGCTTCCGGCAGATTTAGGCTTTCAATCAATGGATGTTTCCAGGCTACAACACGTTTTTGATTACCCCATTCCGGATCTGTGTTCCGAATGAGGTCGGCAATTGCAGCGGTTACAGAAGGCGGGTCTTTCAGCACAATGACATTCAGGTGAATTGGTTCGGCCATTTCAATAAGCCTGTCAAGCAACTGCTGCCGTTCAGCTGTGCTTCGATTTTTTATTCGATCAAGAATGTTGCCTATTTCTGCGGTCGACCTGTCGGCAAAAAGACCTGGTGCATTGCGTCGCCGATCCGACGAATGTCCCAGAGCGGACCGGATCCTGCTGATAAATACTGCCTGATCTGACGTATCCATATTATTCTAACATCGAAAACCCGGTCCTCTGGGCCAAGTCAGAAATAATCCGACAAGGCGGACCATAATTAAATGTCTTGGGGTATTGGAAAACTGGAATGATGGAATATTGGGTCTATCGGAAGGAGATCTTTTATAAAAAAGATGTTACTCAGCTGTACATGCCCATCCTTCCATTTTTCCACCATTCCAATATTCCATTCGACCTATATT
>CAMYLH010000435.1 GCA_947259065.1 uncultured Desulfobacterales bacterium | reverse complement strand
GCCTTATTTCAAAAGTATTTTAAAAACAGACAATTTGCGAACATACGACTACCAGTCTTCATTTTATCAAAATATGGTGGAAACAAAAAATTGTAGTCCGTCTTTTGATATATTGAGACTATATGAAAATTATCGGGAAGGTCAACACTCAGGACACCTTATAAGTGTTTTATCAATTGTCCCGCGGCAGCAATAGGTAGAGAATATTGGTATTCCCATTTGACTGCAAGAATAATTTAGGGTGGGGAACATTGTGGCGGGATAATTGATAAAACAAAGATGTACGAAGCCGCCTTGAGGGCGCAATGGCACGCTATTTTCAAATGGGTTTTGTAATCAGGTTTTTTTCGGCCATTGGTTTGCGAAGCGACACTTGGGGGTCGTTGTAAAAGACGATCCAGGATTATATCTACAGGGTTAAGCGCCATCACGGCATCATTTCAGCATTATTTTTCGGCCGTTTACAGCCATTGCAACAGTCTCAGGGCGCAGCTCACCTTTCGGGTTTTTCAAAACCGATTTTAAATTTCACACCGACCAGGTTACGCCGCTTCAATAGCAAGGGGATTGGGCGGCCGTGCCCGCCCCTTCGGTATCTCTAAAAACAGCTGCATCCGCCCTTTATGGCATCCCGGACACCGGCTGATGTCGATGCCGGTGAGTTTGTGCATCATCTCTTCAACTGAGGCGATCTGCTTTACGGGCGGATCGGACAGTCCCATCAAGCCCCGGATGGCACAGAGGTTTTTCGACCGGTTCCGGTTTGCCAAAAACCCATAATGCCGGATTCGGACAAAGCCTTTGGGCAGGCTGTGAAGCAGGAACCGCCGGATGAACTCCACGGCGGTGATCGTCAGCAACTCGGTTCGATTTTTCTTTCGATTTTTAAATATGAAGCTCACCATACCGTCTTTAAGCATGCGGATACGGCTGTTGGCGATCGCCACCCGGTGGGTATAGCGTGCCAGGTATTCAAGGACATGCTCGGGCCTTTTGACCGGATCGCGCACATCGACAATCCACCTTTTTTCATACAGTCTGGTTTTTAGCTTTCGGTATTGACCAGCGGCAAACTTAAGATCCCCACGCTGACAGGCCCTTTTCATATGGTTGATGAACTTGCCGCGAAAGACCAGAGACAAGGCCTGCTGGTTAAAAAGATACTTGCCCTTGACCGCTGCCCAGGATGAGTCGTCTTTTGAGACCGCCCCGCCGGCGACAAGACAATGTAGATGAAAATGTGCATTGAGCTTTTGATCCCAGCTGTGCAGGGTGGCAATAAAGCCTAATCTTCCGCCAAACGCATTTTCACCGAAGGTTAGAAGCGTTTGAGAGGCGGCCTTAAAAAGGATGTTGAGCATCACCGGTTTATTGTTTAGGGTAACCGGGTTGAGTTCATGCGGCAGGGTAAAGACCACGTGGAAGTAGCTGGTCGGCAGGATCTCGTCTTTTCTCTTCTCAAGCCAACGTTCGCGCGGCATGTGCTGGCATGTTGGGCAATGGCGATTGCGGCATGAATGATAAGCAATGCGCATCACCCCGCAGTGGCTGCAACGATCGATATGGCCGCCAAGATAAGCGGTGCGGCAGTTTAACAGATCAAAGACGATTTTGCGGTGTTCCGAGAACAGGCGGTAGTGGCCTTGATAATCGCCGATATGTTCTCTGAGAATATCGGCGAGCTCCAACGGGCGCTTTTCAGGCTTTATGATTTGGGCCATCGGTGCTGTCCTCCTTTCGGCGCGCGTCAAGAGAGTTGTCACCTGGGCCATAACTTATGCTGCCTTTTTTAAGCGGTGCATCTGGCTGGTTTCGTCCTTTTTTTCAGGATTCAACCTTACCATCGATACGGGGTTCCAATTGCGTATATTCTTTGACCATCGATTCGGATTTCGGCTCTGGGCCTTTACATATACTTTTCGACGATTGGCGAGGATATGTTCCTCCCGACCAAAATGGCGATCATCGGGAGTCACGTAGCGAATCGAACTATGCAGATGCTGTGTATTATACCAGAAGACAAATCCATCGACCCAAGACTGCGCCTGCTCAATGTTTTCAAATGGTTTTGAGGGATATTCGGGTCGATATTTCATGGTCCGAAAAAGCGATTCAGAATACGGATTGTCATTGCTGACGCTGGGCCTTGAGAAGGAAGGGATGACGCCCAGTCTGTGCAAAGTGACCAGCATGGTGGCACCTTTCATTGGTCCGCCGTTGTCGGAGTGAAGCACAAGTTCTTCAGGTTGCACACCATGGGTCATGCACGCATGGGCCAATAACATCGCGCTGTGGTCCATGGATTCTTCAGCGAAGACCTGGGCTGCGATAATTTTGCGGCTCCAGATATCGACAATCATGTAAAGATAGAAAAATAAACCCTTAACGGAAGTCTTCAGATAGGTGATGTCCCAACTCCACACCTGGCACGGTCCGGTGGCAACATGCTCCTTTGGACCACGAGAAACGGCCGGTTTTGAAGCCTGACGGTGGGTCAGCATCTTATGCTCTTTGAGAACTCGGTAGAAAGTCGATTCAGAGGCCAGGTAAACACCCTGGTCGGCCAGTTTGGGCACGATCTGTTTGGGTGAGAGATCCCGGAACGGCACACTGTTAGAGATATCCAGGATCTGTTGCCGTTCCTGCTCGCTCAGCTTGTTTGCAGGTGCTCTCGAAGGGCCTTTTCGCTGATCTTGACCTCCGTCTTGTTGACGCCAGCGGATGATCGTACGGGCACTGAGTCCCATGATGGCAGCGGCGTTTTTCAGACGCGCACCGGATGCAACGGCCTTATCAATCAGATGGATGATCATTTGGCGTTGCTCCCGGCTGTGGGATCGTCCTCGTCCCCCCAGATTTCCTGGACTTTTTTTTTCAAAACCAATAGGGCGGCTGTTTCCGCCAGGGCTTTGTCTTTTCGCTTGAGCTCCTTTTCCAGGGCTCGGATACGCTTGGCCTCTGCTTTTTTCTGCCTGTCTTTCTTTTTAGAAAAACCGTTTTGAAGACCATCTAACATTTGCAAACGCCACTGTTCCAGATGGGTCTGGTGAAGGCCCTTTTTGCGTAGAAATTCGCCCAACTGTTGGTCATCCAGAGACGCAGCTTCCATGACCAGTTTGAGTTTATCTTCGGCGCTCCAATCATTAGGGCGCTTGGGACCTTTTATTTTAGCCATTTTTGTATACTCGCGTGCATTGTTAGGAAAGCCATACGGTGAACCACCACCGGCCATGCGCAGCCATTTGGAGAGCGTCGATTGAGGAACATCGACCTGTTTGGACAATGCCGAAGCCGATAGGGCACCCGGACCGGTCATTTTTTGTATCATCGCATTTTTGAACATATCAGAATATTGCATGTCAACCTCCTGCGCCCCCAAAATTAAATTTGCGGAGGATTATTTGGCCGCAGCAGCAGGGTAAACCAGCAAGAGGTGACAACTATCCTAACACAGGGGGGTA
>CAMYLH010000434.1 GCA_947259065.1 uncultured Desulfobacterales bacterium | reverse complement strand
AAACGAATCTTCAGCGATTTCCACCACGGCACCGTTGGTTGCCAGAATGGCATCCATTTTTCCGAGGGTGACCGGCAGCACAGAGTGGACAAAAAATTCGGCACTTTTCAGCTGACCCTCGTAAAAGGCGGCATCTTTTTTCTTTGCGCCGTTTTCAAGCTTTTCGGCGGCGATGGTGGCACGCCACAGCAGCAACCAGGACATGACCACATCGCCGGATACCTCCATAAACGGGTAGGCGTGGGCAAAAGCGGTCATTACCTCCGGCGACATAGCCGTTTTACCCAGATGCAGGGCGACCTCACCCAGTTTATTCAGGGCCGCCTCTACCTTGCCGGCATATGCTTCAACCTTTGCATGCGTCCTGGCAGCGGCAATGGTATTTTGAATCTCTCCCATCAGATCCATGATCGGCTTGCCCTTATTCAATCCAAGTTTTCTTCCTAAAAGGTCCATGGCCTGGATACCGTTGGTTCCCTCATAAATGGGAGTAATCCGACAGTCCCTCAAAAGCTGTTCCATGGGATATTCTTTGATATAGCCATATCCGCCGTAAACCTGGACTCCGAGATTGCAGACATCAAAAGCCTTGTCGGAGACATAGCCCTTGGCCAGCGGGATCAACAGATCGATAATGCCCTTGTATTTGGCTTTTTCTTCCTCATTCTCGCTAACATCGATCCGATCGTCACACATACCGACATAATAGAGGAGGCTGCGCATTCCTTCAACGTATGCTTTCATGGTCAGTAACATGCGTCGTACATCCGGATGCTGTATAATCGGAACCGAAGGTGCGCTTTTGTCCATCATGTTCAACAGATGCCGACCCTGAACCCGCTGGCGGGCATAATTGACGGCATACATGTAGGCCGCACTGGCGCAGGCAAACGCCCCTTGTTTTCTTCTCCCAACAGCATTCCCCGGCACTTGCCCTTACTGCCAAGTGACAAGGAGCAGGTCGCGCTCCCGTGGATTCCCATTTTCTCTTCCACGCCCGTGCAGACCACGTCATTGGGCTCACCCAGGCTGCCGTCCTCATTGACCCAGATCTTGGGAACGATGAAAAGGGAGATACCGGCGGTGCCATCGGGTGCGCCTTCGATGCGCGCCAGGACGGGATGAATAATATTTTTCGCGAGATCATGCTCACCCGATGAAATAAAGATCTTATTGCCGGCAATCGTATAGGTACCGTCCTCATTTTTGACGGCCGAGGCCGATAATGCCCCCACATCGGAACCCGCTTCCGGTTCGGTCAAGAGCATGGTGCCGGTCCACTCACCGGTATACATTTTCTTTAAGAAAAGCTCTTTTTGTTGTTCGGTTCCGAAAGACTCAACCAATTTGCCGGCCCCATGGGTCAATCCCGGATACATCATAAAGGCGAAATTGGCCCCGTTCATGTAATCACTGGCAGCCAGGGCTACGGCCCGGGGCATGCCCTGCCCTCCCCATTTCGGATCCTCGATCATGGCCAGCCATTCACCTTCTTTGAACAACTCCCAAACTCTGTGAAAAGACTCCGGGACCGTCACCTTACCAGCATCGAAGTGTGCACCTTCCCGATCGCTGTCAATTTGGGTCGGCAAAATTTCCTTGATGGCCAGGTTGCGGGCTTCGGCGATAATGAGATCTACAGTTTTTTTGTTGAATTCGGCGAAAATTTCATGCTCGCTCAATTCCTCGACATGTAATAGCTCGTGAAGAACAAAATCAACGTCCCTTCGATCTGCAATTTGTTGTGCCATGTTTTATCTCTCCTTATTTTTTTTAATCTTATGCTGAAACTCAGCTAATAAGTACATAGATTCATAAATACAGTAACGTAAAATCAGAGAAATGGATTCTGATTAAAAAAAATTAAAGATCGAATCCATTATGCGGCAGTAGGCATCATTTATTGATTATTATCAGTCGTGCCGATGCCTCTGATAAAAAGATCCACCAAGGGATCGGCCATGGAAACCAGGTCATAAACCCTTTCCGAATGCAGCCAGGTATTGATCACCTCATCGACCCCGCCAAGAATGAAGCGTTTGACCAACCCGACATAGAGATCCTTGCGGATGCTGCCCTCTTGCTGCCCCACTTCGACGATCTCCGAAACAATGTCCTGGTACATTTTAGACATTTCTCTGATCTGGACTTCGGCCAGGCGGTCGATCTGATGGGTTCCCACTTGGTACAAAATAGCCATGTCCCTGTCGCGTTGAAACTCGGCCAGATGCCGTCTAACAAGATTGCGCAGCTTATCCAAACCGCTTTGCGCCTTGTCGACTTCCGCCCGAAAACCTTCAAAGACCTGTTTGGTCTTATAATGAAAAAAATTGACCAGAATGTCGTCTTTATTTTTGAAATACAGGTAGATCGTACCATCCGCCACACCGGCTTCCTTGGCGATCTGGGCAACGGTTGACTGGTAAAATCCCCGTTGGGCAAAGACCTTAACCGCTGCTTCCAGAATAAGGTGATATTTGTTATTTTTATTCTTTTTATTGATTTTAAGCTCCCCACTGATTCGCGATGATCATTGAAATATGAATGAGTATTCATTCATAATACAATTTCATATCCCTTGTCAAGTGTTAAATTTGACAAAATACCCTTAGTTTTAAATATTTTATTATAAATTAATACATTAAGTTACATAAAATAAGCTGGAAATAAAGTTAAATTCTGTACTTAAAAAAATTTTAAATTAAAAATGAATATATATTCATTAATATCTAGACAGGCGCATGCCAATGCTAACATAGCCACGGTTGGTTTTAAGACTGAATCGTTGAATCATATCGGCGCGGGGAAATCCATCTCATGAAAAAAGGCAGGAACCGCTCGAGTTTGCAGGTCCAGGAGGATTTGCGGATTACTCGAAGAGACCGCCCGCAAAATTGCAAGACTCACGCACCAACCATACCGAGGCACTGATCCGCGCCAACCTCTCCATCTATAGCGGTGATATCGATGCCAGCTTGCGAGACGCCCGTCTTTTCGTAGATTTGGCAAATCGCTAAGGCCCTGGCGCGGGCCGATGCGCTGATTGAAAAGACCGGGGGTAAACTCTAAAAAATTGAGATGAAGACACTTGGCAGGTCGGTAACCCTATCCCCTTAATGTTTCGGTAAAGCCGTCCACGCTCAAGGCCTGGCCGGATATCCGGCTCCCCGCATTCGAACACAGGAAGAGAATCATGCTTGAAACATCGTCAGTGGTGACAAAGGTTCTCAGAGAAGTTCCCTGTACCAGTCCTTTATAGACATCCGCTTCTGAAATGCCTTTCGCCTCCGCTTCTGCCGCAATTACCGCCTCCATGCGAGGCCCTTCCACTGCGTTCGGGCAGACAGCGTTAACGCGGATGCCGAATTCACCCAGTTCCATGGCCATGGTTTTTGTCAGGCCGATGACGGCCCATTTTGAAGCTGCATAGGGCGACCGCATGGGGTATCCCAGCAGACCTGCCGAAGATGACATGTTGATGATAGATCCACCTCCGGCGGCTTTGAGCAATGGGACGGCTCTGCGTGCACAATAAAACTGCCCGTTGATGTTCACCGCCATGGTGCGCTCCCAATCCTGCGGATCAACATCCTCGATAGGTGCCGTCGGCCCGGCTATCCCGGCGTTGTTTATCAAGACATCCAACCCGTTTAACTGAGATGCAACCTCTTCGAAAAGTTGGTCGACCTCAGCCGGATCGGATACATCGGCACACGTTATGCCGGCACCCGGCAGGGAAAGTGTACATGTCTCGAGCTGTTCGCTGTTTATGTCGCATATGTGAACCGCGGCGCCCGATTCCAGAAAGGCTTTTGCAACGGCAAATCCGATACCGGTCGCCGACGCCGTAATCAATACTTTCAAGCCGCTAACAGATATCTCCATGGTGAAAACTCCTTTCCGATTTAAAGCAATTCATAAGCCGCCGGCATGGATCTATTTTGCACCCATCAAGCATGCCCTCGCGGTAATGGTAGAATCCTTTAAATTCTCACCGACATAGCCGGTGGCTTATGAATTGAGTGACCCCCGCTTTCGGTTGAAGGGCCTATAAATCCTCACGCCTGTCTGATCTGGCGAAATCCACCAGGCCCTTGAGAATCTTTTTGCGCCACGCTTCTGTAAATTCAGGAGTCCACTCATAAAACCCTTTACCGGTTTTAGCACCCAGTTCTCCCTTTTCGACCTTTTCAAGTAAAAGCGGGTAAGATTGATTGGAAGTATCCATATCCGGCAGTATATACTTTTCGCATTGAAGCGTCAGGTCGTAACCGTCGATATATTCATAAAGCTCAAAAGGCCCCACCATACCGAGCCGTCTTCCAAAGCTGTTTTTAACCGCCCGGTCTACATCCTGAGG
>CAMYLH010000433.1 GCA_947259065.1 uncultured Desulfobacterales bacterium | reverse complement strand
ATAAATGTCGTCTGTAGCTTGTACAT
Organism: uncultured Desulfobacterales bacterium; assembly: GCA_947259065.1. GTDB lineage: Bacteria > Desulfobacterota > Desulfobacteria > Desulfobacterales > JAFDCJ01 > JAFDCJ01. The sequence continues at coordinate 3,442 of CAMYLH010000433.1, read as the reverse complement.
AATTCATATTCCAGATATCGTTGATTGGTTAAGTGGTTGTAAATATGGATTTATCCCATTTTTGCAACATAACTGGAGACTTCATGTTTCAACTATCGTAACATTCTGAAATTATGACTATAATTTACCTAATCAACCATTCAACCAGTAAACTATTCAACCAGGTCTGAATTCCTAAGAATATTGTTTTTTTGTGCTTTCGTGCCTTAGTGGTAAAAGTTTTTCTATCCGTCCAGAATCCCATTCTTGGCTAAATACTGCTCCAACCATTTGATGCGCCTCGGTTCGGGAGTTGCAGTTGCCGAAGCTTTCGCAAACATCCCCACCGCTTTATTTCTGTAAAATATTCGTCTGGGATCGAATCTGTAAGATATTAAATATAATTGAGCATAGGTCCGGGACAGCTTGGCAAAGGCATAACAGTTATCCGGTTTTAATTCAATGGCTCTGTTAAATTCACGGATGGCCTTATGGTATAGTTGTTCACAGTAATAAAGATACCCCAGATAGTTGTGCCCGAATACATCATCGGGCCGTTGCGCCACATAAGCCGACATCTCTTTGATAGCCGACTGAAACTGATAAAATGCGTCCAGGTGGACAATGCCGAGATATTTGTAAGGCTCCGGATTGCCGGGGCTTAGTTTCTTTGCCTTTTTTAAAAAGGCAATCCTTTTTTTAGGACTGAGAGATGTGATGGTATACAATTTGCCCAACTGCAATACCGTCCTGAAATCATCCGGATCTTCTTCATAAGCAGATTCAAGCTTTCTGATCTCCTGCGCCAATCTGTGGTCGTCTCCAATGCGGTAGATGTCATCGCCTTCCAGGGGAATGTCCTGATTCATCCAGTAGGGGCACCGCGCCAAAAGATCCCCATAGGCATGGCTGGAGCGTTCGACGCCCCAGTGAGGATTTTTACCCATACGGACATACTTGCGCTGATGTACGATGTTAAATTGCCAGCCACCATTTTTTTGGCAGAATAAAAACGGTGCATTTTCCCAGCCTTTCTTTTTTCCGAAAAAGATCACGGCATAGGTATCATTGTGAATGATCTCGTAAGGTTTATTTTTATAGGTGAGAACATCTTCTTCATAGCGGGAGTCCGGCAGATTTGTAAAATCCCGGTAAGCCAGCCGTGTGATTTCCGTGTACACACCCAGATTTGGATCGCGCACTTTATGCTGCCAGCTGCGTATCAGTGTCTGCCAGGCATCATCCGGTGTGCGACCGGCTGGATAGGCTTGACCGACCCGTGAAATCTTTTCTTCCTGATAGTCGGTTAAACGCCGTTTGGCTCCCGCACCCCCGGACAGCAATTCTTGGTCAAGTTGATCAATGTCTGTCAGCGAATATCGCTCGCTATGTTTTATTTGAGCCCGCTGCTCTATTTCTTCCAGCACAGCCACCAGTCCGATTTCCAACTGGTCGCTTAAAAAGTATGCCCTGAGCTGTTTATCTTCGATATAACCGCAGAAAATGTCTGTGAAAACATCTTCCAGCTCATAGGAGACTTCAATTTTAATGAGCTTTTCTTTATCCGTTAACAGCAGCAAAATGCCTCTGCCGCCCGTATTTTTGCCGATCTGCCAGTTGCTGAATAGCTCCGCCGCGAGCGACTCAATCGTATGGGTAGGCGGCAATACGGGGAGTGTGACAATAACGGCTGCAACGGCATAATCCGTTTTGAATTTTTCAAGGTAACGGCCGGTGGATTCTTTTATATCGTCAAGGATACCGGCCTTGTCATAAATATAGACATTATTTGCGACAGGTTTTTGGGTTATATAATCGCCGGCAGACGTATCCTTAAATCCGAATGCGACACCGGAATAACCAATTGAGATCAGAATAAGAATGACTACTTGGCAGACAATTGTCGATTTTTTTAAATGTGCAATTTCCATTCTTAAATTATAACTGTAATTTTTGTAAAATTGCAAGGCTATTGACAACACGCCAACTATAAGTTAGTAGTAATTTTAAAGTGTTAAGTGCTCTTGCGTCCGTTGCACAAGAGCAGATGGATCCTGTGACATGAATAAGAATCCGGAATATGAAACTGAAGTCATCTCATATGAGCGTCAACTCGCGCGTTCCTTCAATTTTGTGATAAAAGAGGCAGAACAGCTGTACCAAGGCCAGGGGCGACTCAGAAAGACCTACGACCGGCTCACAAAGCGTTTGGAAGCGCTCGGTGTTGCCTATGGTGTGGTCGGTGGATATGCCCTCATTGTCCATGGGGTGAGGCGTTTTACTGAGGATATTGATATATTGGTTTCCGGCGAGGGCTTGGATAAACTTCATAAACAGCTTTTAGGCCTGGGTTATGTCCGCGTTGCGGCTGGGAGTCGTAACCTTAGGGATGTTGAGACCGGGGTTAAGATTGAATTTATCGTAGCCGGGGAGTTCCCTGGTGACGGCAAGCCAAAGCCGGTTGCATTTCCTGCCCCGGAGACAGTGGTAGAAAGACGTGAGGGAATCATGGTCATCAACCTCAAGTCATTGATTGAGCTTAAACTGGCTTCCGGTATGACAGCAAAGGGGCGGCTCCAGGATTTGGCGGATGTACAGCGACTGATCCAGGAGTGCGGCCTGAATACTGAGTTTGCAGAAGAGCTCAACGCTTACGTGCGTGATAAGTTCATTGAGCTTCTCTCGTGATACCTCAAGATCCCTGCCTTTTTTGCGTGGGCTGTTTTGAACCGGCTTCCGCATATTAACCTGAATTTCAATCCAAGTAGGCCACAAATCCACGAAGAATTTTTATGAGGTTTTTTAGAGTATTTTAGTATTCTTAAAAATAAGTTACTTGGAATGCAGGTTAATAAACCTACTCGGCGTGAATATATGAATATTGCGGAAAGGGTTTAAAATAAGCAAATCTTCATCACCTGAAATAGAGCCTATAGAACGTGCTTAATTTTTTCACCAAGGATATTTTCCAAAATGTCTGGCGTCATGCCGCGGGTCTTGGCAGTGCGGCTTATTTTGGACATTATTTTCTGTAGGGACTGACGTTCCTCCTGGGGTTGGATTATGACGGTATAGGTCTTATCAGGGATGATATCGATTTTGTCAGCCCAGGTTTTTGGAAGGTCACTTCCTTTAATGTTATCAAGAGTAGCTGATGGCATTTTGTATTACTCCATTTTTGATTTTGTCAAAACGATTGCGACATAACAGTTTGATTTTTTTATCGTTTAAATATGGCTGATTAACAATTGGCTGTCAATATATATGCATCTGTCGGGGAAAAATGTCAAACACAAAAGAAAAAAGTCGATTAAATTTGTCTATTGCAAGCTCGAAAGGATCTAGTGTATGTATCGCGATTGAATAGTGAAAATTGAAGATTGAATGGGCCCTTATAAGTTATTTTTGTGCATTTTGTGGCAAAAAAAATTATATTCGGATATTTTTGCTATCTTCAAATATT
>CAMYLH010000432.1 GCA_947259065.1 uncultured Desulfobacterales bacterium | reverse complement strand
ACGATTTTTATCACAGTTTAACAGATTAAGGCATGATAGCTGCATTGCTCCGACGCGGACTGCGGGCGGCTTGATTTCGGAAGACCATGAAACAGTGGATTAAGATCGAAAGGATACCCGGTGTTCTGGCGTCTTCATACGAGAAGGCGACCCGATTGGTCATTGAAAGTTACTACAGCTCGGTCGCTGATGAAATCGCATCAAGTTTCGCAACCGGTGATATGTTAGATCTTGGCACAGGACCGGGATATCTGCCAGTTGAGATTGTGAGACGTAAACCGGATATTAAAATCATCGGTGTTGATCTCAGCAAAAAATTAATTCAGATGGCCCAGGCCAACGCGGTAAAAGCAGCTTTATCAGGCCATCTCCGTTTTGAAGTCGGAAATTCCGCCAACCTGCGTTTTGATAATGATGTGTTTGATATGGTAATCAGCACCGGGATGCTGCATTCATTGAAAAATCCGGTAAGGGTTTTAAAAGAAATACACCGGGTATTGAAAAGAGGTGGACAGGCCTGGATCTATGATCCCGCCAAAGTCGCATCGGATGCTGATTGGTTGAAATGGAAAGCCTCTCTTACTTCACGCGAAAAGTTTTTTTTATGGCTTTTTAAGATGCTCGGGCTGCATCAACCGATTGCGGCATATACCCGGGAGCAGGTGGTTCCCATGATCGAAGCAACCGAATTTGAGTCTATCGAGATCGATGAGAGAAAAAATGAAATACGGATAAAACTAAAGAAATAGTAACCGTTCAGGAGTTTAGGGTTCAGAGGTTCAGGGTTAGAGAGCAATGAAAACCGGACGAGTTGAAAATATGGGGGGGGGCTTGGCATTTTTCCCGGAAGTAAGAGCTCCGAGGCTATGCCCTGGCAAAGTAGACAGGGTTTGTGCACGACTTCGGATTATAGGAGCAGAGTCCTCCAGGCACATAATGGCGGAAGATAACGCTTAAACAGTGAACCCTGAACGCTGAACCTCTGAACCTTCAATTACTGCGCCAGATAGCCGCCGTCCACGGGAATGACTGTCCCTGTGGTGTAGCTCGAGGCGTTGGAGGACAAATACAAAACAGCTCCGATAACCTCGGAAGCCTTGCCAAACCGGCGCAGCGGAATCTGGTTGACTATCGCCTGATGAATTTTCTCTGAATCCCGCAGATTTTTGGTTAAATCGGTTTCCAAATAGTGGGGAGCAATCGAGTTGACACGAATATGGTGCCGGGCCCATTCCAGGGCCAGACTTTTTGTCAGCTGATGCACCCCATTGGGCCAGCCCCGGGCAAATTTCCCTGCCCAGGCCCCGGGCAGTCCCGGTCACCAGGGCGGTTTTTCCACCAAGCAGGAACAATTCCTTAAAATCCACTGATTATCTCCGATCCGGCTTTGGGTCGGTTTCTAGGCCTTGCGAATGGCACATTGAAGTGATTTTTGGTCCGGATAGCCCATGATGGGTTCCCTGCAATTGACGTCGGTGAGCAGATTGCCGTTGGCATCGCCACCCCAGCCATGGGGAACCAGCACGACCCCTTCGGCGACCCGCTCGTCCACGCGGGCTTTCATGGTTACCCGACCTCGATTGCTCTCCACCAGGATCTTATCGCCGTCTTCGATGGCAAACCGTTTAGCGGTTTCAGGACCAATCTCGCAAAGGGCCTCGGGGCACATCTTTTCCAGGGCACTGATCCCACGGTGCTGGCTGTGGGTGTAGTACAAATTGCGGTTTCCGACCGATAGAATCAACGGATATTTTTCGTGAAATGTTTCATTGCCGCGGACAGGACCTCGCTCCGGTTCAAGGTAAGCGGGCAGGGGATCGAATCCCGCTTTTTCCAAGGTATCGCTGTAGATTTCAATTTTTCCCGAAGGCGTGCGAAACAGGCCCTGCGGCGTACTATATTTTTTTTCGGCGTAAAAATCCCCTTGCGGCTTTTCGTTCAGGAGATAGTCAAACGGCAGCCCGGTGGGTTCGAGCATGAAGGCAACGAATTGCTCTTCGGATTTCCAGGGAAATTTATCCTCAAATCCCATTCGCCCCGCCATCTCAGTCAGGAATCTCCACTCCGACCAGCTTTCGTTCAGCGGTTCGATGCACCTTTTCCTCAGCATCAGATAAGGGATGCAGTGGCAGACATTGTATGTATAGGCCACGCCCCATTTCTCCAGATGCGAGCAGGCCGGCAGGACATAGTGGGCCGCCTTGGCGGTTTCCGTCATGAAAAGATCGTGCACCACCAGGAGGTCCAGTTTGGCAAACGCCTCCTTAAAGGCATTGCTGTCCGGCATGGAGACAAGGGGATTGCCGCCGACTACCAGAAATGCTTTTAGCTTCTGCGGGATGCTTTCGGGCACCAGCGTTACCACTCCGTACGGTGCTTTGCGGCCCCAGAGGTTGAAGAACAGGGGATATTGTTCCGAACCGAGAGGATCACCGCCGCCCAGACTGAACCCGGGGTTGCCGAAACGGGGTGCCGGGCTCGTCACCCAACCTCCCGGGACGTTGATGTTGCCCGTGATTGCCTGCAGCACCGAGAAGGCCCGGCTGTTTTGAGTGCCATTGGCGGTCTGGTCCTGGGTGCAGGTGCCCTGGAATATGCCGGCTCCTTTGGTCCCTGCAAACAATCTGGCCAGCTTGCGAATGTCGTCGGCAGGAATCCAGGTGATCTCCTCGGCCCACTCGGGGGTGTGTTTTTGGACATGGGGCACCAATCTGTCAAAGCCTCTGGTATGTGTTTCAATAAATTCGCGGTCATAAAGATCTTCCTCAATGATTACGTTCATCATGGCCAGCGCCAACGCCCCGTCCGTACCGGGCCTTATACGCAGATACATGTCGGCCCGATCGGCCAGTGGGATGCGTTTGGGATCGATGACCACCAGCTTGGCGCCTTTTTTCAAATTCTTGGCGAGGAAGAATTTGAGCGGAAAGTCGGACTGGTCGGGATTGTGTCCCCAGAGTATGTAAAGATTGGAATCGGGTTCTTCGGTGGGGTAGCGGCCGAAGGTCATCTGGCGGGTGCGAATGCGCATGCGGTAGCAGATGCTTTCCACTGAAAAGAAATTGGGTGAGCCGAAACCGGATCTGAGCAGGTGGACCAGGGTTGACATTTCCAGGTTCTCGACGCCGATGGAACCGCAGAAGAACCCCAAAACCTGAGGTCCATACGCTTCTTTGAGCCCGAGGAGTTTTTCAGCGATTTCATCCAGGGCCTGATCCCATGAAATTTCCTCAAAACTCCCGTTTATGCGCTTTAGGGGCTGCTTCAGACGATCAGGGCTGTAAATGACGTCCAGCGCGTTGGCGCCCTTGGGGCAGAGTCTTCCCTTATTGATAGGATGAGATTCCAAACCCCTTATATTCATGGCTTTTCCATTTTCAACGGTCACCCTGGTTCCACAACTGTGATAGCACAGCGTGCAATCTGTAAGAACTTCCCTTTTTTCAGCCATCAGTCTGCTCCTTTTCTG
>CAMYLH010000431.1 GCA_947259065.1 uncultured Desulfobacterales bacterium | reverse complement strand
AACGTTCCAAAAGGCAGTCCTTTTACCTGCACGGTATCGCATAATCGGGCGATAAACAGTGCCGCGTCATCGTAATAATCGGCGTTTTGGCCTTCAATTGATACTGCAATTCCGATAGTACCCCCCAGGGCTGCCTCTTTGGCTGCAGCCACCGTGCCGGAGTAATTTAAGTTGGCGCCGACATTGGCCCCTGGATTTATTCCGGCGACCACCACATCCGGTGGTTTGGGGAGTATTTCCGCTATGGCCAGTTTAACGCAGTCGGCCGGTGTGCCGTTTACAGCATAACCGCTATGTCCCCCGTTTACGGAAACCCGGATTGCACGCAACGGCTGATTCAGGGTGATCGCATGGCCGATGGCACTGCGCTCGCGGTCCGGAGCGACGACGGACACATGGTGGACATCGACAAAGCGGTTGTAAAGGGCCCACAAACCCTGGGCATGAATGCCATCGTCATTGGTCAAAAGGACCCTCATTGCAGCTGAACTCCGGTATGAATGCATATTCTGATCAACAATATCTTGACTTTTTTTATTAACTTGGGCTTATATCTTATATTTCAATTGGATTCAAGAAGCACATTTCATCTTCTGGCTCTACCTTCGACAGCACAATACACTGAATGGCACTAAAGACGACCACTCAAAAATACGGACCTAAACCTCATCGGCAAAGCAGACTTGACAGTTGGCGCTCGATTTCTGCGGCCGTCCTGATCATCCTCACCGCTCTTGGAATCATCACCACTTATCAGTTTGTCAGTCCAGCTGACCTGGCGGCGCAAATGAATCAAGACCAAGTGGGAGATGCAATCCGGGATCCGAATGTACCGTGGCAACTTGAGGCCGATGAAATCAATTATGATCAAAGCTTGGATGAATACAGCGCCAGCGGCAATGTGATGATTTATAAAAGAAACATTAAGCTGCTGGCCGACTTTGTACGTTTTGATCACAAAAACATGAAAGCCTACGCCGAAGGCCACGTGCTATTAACCAATGGCGAAGACATCCTGAGCGGCACGAGCATGGAAATCGATCTGCAAAACCAGATCGGGTCAGTAGAAAATGGAGATCTGTTTCTCAAAGAAAACAACTTTCACTTAACCGGAAATCGAATCAGAAAGACCGGCGCAAAAACTTATACCATCGATGAGGCATCTCTGACCACCTGTGACGGCGAGAACCCGGATTGGAGGATCACTGGAAAAAAAGTCAAAATTAAAGCGGACGGCGAAGGAACGGCATGGCATGCAACCATGTGGGCCAGGAAAATGCCGGTGATGTACAGCCCTTTTTTCTATTATCCGGCCAGGAAAAAACGCCAAACCGGCTTTCTGTTTCCCGAGGGCGGGATTTCCGATCGCTGGGGTATCTATTATAACCAGCCCTTTTTCTGGGCCATTAACGACAGTACAGATGCCACTTTTTATGGACTATACATGAATGACCGTGGACTGAGGCCCGGCGTGGAGTATCGTTATTATCTAGATGACTGGTCGAAAGGCACCTGGATGGTCGATGGGTTTGATGATCGACAAATCGATGACGGCATCGGCGATGCCAGCAAAAAATGGGGGTTTGAAGACGGCGATGTGGATATCCTGCGTAAAAACAAGGATCGCTACTGGTTGCGGGGCAGCCATCATCAAAAAATGCCCTGGGGGGTACGCGCTAAGCTGGACATTGACCTTGTCAGCGACCAGGATTACACTCGTGAATTTAAAAAAGGGTATATGGGCTGGAATAAGTCAAAGGAATTTTTTGAAGAGGTTTTCAACCGCGATCTGGACGATTATAACGATCCCATCCGGACCAATCAGTTGAACTTTAATAAAACCTGGCCGCTTTACAGCCTTAACGCTCAATTACGCTATAATCTGGATAGCACCATCCGCAATACCCATAATCCGGATGTCACTTTGCAGCAGTTGCCCGTCATCGAGTTTGACGGCGTCAAACAGCGCATCTCAACGTCCCCTTTTTTTTACAATCTGAATTCACAGTATGTTTATTACTGGAGCCGGGATGCGGAGCGAACCCAACGGATGGATGCCTATCCGCGGCTATACCTCCCCTTTCAACTCAGGCCATTCATCAACATCGAACCGTCGGTGGGTGTGCGAGGAACCCTATGGCGTCCGGACAAAAAAGAATTCGGCCCGAATGATAAAAAATTCTACCATCGTGAATTGTACGATACCCGCCTGGATCTTTTTTCGGAATTCTATCGTGTATTTCACAGCGAAAGCAAAACCATCGAAGCGATCAAGCATACGGTTCGCCCCCGCATCATCCATGATTTTATTCCGGATGTGGATCAGGATGATTTACCCAATTTTGACTCCATTGACCGCATTAACAATGTCAACCTGCTCACCTATTCACTGACCAACGTTCTGACATCCAAAACACGAAAAAAAAGCAGCTTTGGAATTTCAGATCGCATCGACAAAACCAAGGCCACCGTCATCGACTCTGCCTCCGACTACAGCTACAACGATTTTTTACGCTTTGAATTGGCGCAAAGTTACGATATTAATGAGGCCAATGAAAAGAATCCGAATCGCCCGTTCTCACCCATAAGTGCCAGGCTGAACCTGATTCCTGGAAAGTATATTGCGCTGGAGGCTGATGCGTTGTGGTCCGTTTATGATACGAAATTTTTATCGCACAACATCGCCACAAATCTCTGGGACCAGCGGGGAGACAGACTGGCGGTGGAGTACAGGTATACCAGGGATTCCGACGAGATCAGTCTGAACCCGGCCCAATCTCTTGCCGCGGATTTACTTATAAAGGTGACGGACAGACTCACCGTGTCCGCGGATTACGAATATAATTTTTTGGACAATACCCGGGTTCAAACAGGTATCGGGATAAATTACAGCTCTCAATGCTGGTCATTTGAAGGCCGCATTACCGAAAGCACCGGTGTCGGTGATTCCCAGAATCTGGATTTTGAAGTAAAGATAAACCTGTTCGGATTGGGCGAGTTTGGGATTTAGGGACTGGCTCCCATGGGTCATGTGGCAAATTTTGGCATTATGGAGAAAATGATTGATTATTCCATTGTCAATTCTCCGGCGGATCCGGATGAGGTAAAAAAATGACAGATAAAAAACTTGAGCGTTTGTGGTATGTGCTGCACACCAAAAGCCGTCATGAAGCTGTGGTTAACGACGGTCTGGTAAAAAAATCAATCGAAGTATATCTGCCCAAGGTAACCGTGCGCAGTAAACGGCGTGATCGCAAGGCTACGATTCGGGTACCGCTTTTTCCAGGGTATTTGTTCGTCAAAACCGATCTTCATCCCCACTCCCATTTGGAAGTCGTAAAAACTGTCGGAGCAGTGCGGTTGCTCGGCAATAAACAGGGACCCCTCTCAGTGGCCGACGAAACCGTTGAATCTCTGAAGATAATGGTGTCAAGTGACAATCCCGTAACTACCGGTTATCGTTTAGAAAAAGG
>CAMYLH010000430.1 GCA_947259065.1 uncultured Desulfobacterales bacterium | reverse complement strand
AAGGCGGTTTCAACTCTACCCGGAATCTGCTTTTTATCCCCGAAATCCGCCAACTTTAACGGGAATGCGATATTTTTGAAGATGCTCATGGGAAGCGGGTTGGGAGTTTGAAAAACCATCCCGACCGACCGCCGTAAACGAGTTAACGGGTAGTATTTATCATAAATATTATGAAATTTATCCCCAAAACGGATTTCAACATTTCCATCGACCCTGGTTCCGGGGATTGTTTCCCAGAGACGATTTAACGTCATCAAAAAAGTTGATTTACCCTGTCCGGAAGGGCCGACAATGGCCATGATCGAATGTTCTGGAATCCGGACGCTAATATCCCGTAAGACCTGACGGCCGTTATAATAAAATGAAAGTCGGTCTATTTTAATTTTAGTTCTTTTTCCCATAGGCGCTTCAAAGACGATGAAGAGCATGCTCGCTTATTTTGTGTTTAATAAAAAAAGCCGTCATGAAAAGCAAGGCACAGATGATCATCAAAATGATGGCCGCCCCATATCCCCTTGAAAGTTCTTGTTTATCTGCATACTGAGAGGAAATGAAATAAATATAAAACGGCAGTGCTTCATAGTTGGCAAATAAAGACTTCGGCACCCCGGCGGTAGCGACGACTCCGGTGAGCATGATGACGGCTGTGTCTTCCGCGCAGCGGCCGATGGCTAGTATTACGCCGCTGACAATACCCGGCAACGAGCGGGGGATCAAAACATAGAAAATATTTTGCAGTTTGGTCGCTCCCAGCGCCGGCGCTGTTCTTTTCATGTCCGATGGAAGATTTTCCAGCGAGATCTGAGTTGTCCGGATGAGATAGGGCAGCACGAGAAAAGCCAGTGACAGGGACGATATGATAAGGCATGGAAAAATCCGTTCGGATACGTACTTGTGAAGAAATATGGCCACAGAAAACCCGAACAAACCAACCACGATAGACGGGACTCCGGCCAGGATATCAAATAAAAAACTGAAAATCATTTTGAGGCGTCTGCTGCAATATTCCGCCAGATAAATTCCAGCACCCAGTCCCACCGGCACTGCAATGGAAACGGACAGACCGACCAGAAGAATCGTGCCGATGATAGCCGGCAGAAGTCCATCGAAAACCTGCCTTCGTAAAAGCACCGCATCCAGCCAATACGTGTCACCGAAAATCAAGGCGAGATTCAGGGAACCTAACCCCTTGAAAAGTAAAAAACCGACAATACAGCAAATGCTCGAAACTAATGTAAGGCCGCTCAACCAGGCAAACCCTGTAATCAATCTCATCACCAATGGATGATTCATTTCTTCTTCCTGTTAATAGTGTCCAGCGACCTTACGGTTAGAACAACGAAGGTTGTAAACGCATACAGGACGATACCGCAGGCAAACAGTGTTTTGAATTCAAAACTGTCAAAATCCGCCGCGATTATTAATGCGATGTGGGCGGTGAGGGTCCTGGCGGAATCTAAAATGGAACCGGGTACCGCGACTGCATTGCCGGCGATCATCAGTGCAATCAGAGTGTCTCCTATGGCACGCCCGAGGGCCAGGACTAGGCCGGTGAGAACACCTGGCCAGGCGCATGGTAGCACGACAAATAAAAATTTTTGTACCTGATTTCCTCCCACAGCATCGACAGCATCCAAATACGATTTCGGAACACTTTCAAAACTGTTTACAAATATCAAAATCATGGTGGGTGAAATCAGAATCGCCAGCATGAGAGCAGCAGAAAGGATACACATTCCAGAGCCGCGGCCAAATGCTTCCCGAATTATGGGGACCAGAAGGAAAATGCCGACAAATCCATATATCACCGTCGGAATTCCGGTCATCAGCTGAATGATTTTTTTAAGAATGCGGCCGAATCCTGAAGGGTTGATCACACTGATCAGGGCGGCCGAGCCCAGACTGAAAGGAAAGGCAACTATCAGGCCGGTAAAGGCAACCGACAGCGTGCCGATGATCATCGGATAAATGCCGTAGATGTGTTCGTCCGGGGACCAGGGGCGAATCAGCAATTGAAAAAATTGGCCTCCTTTAAATAAAGGGAGACCGAGAAACACCATAAATCCGAAAATCAGGATGATTATGAAAGCACTTAAAACGGCAGTCAGCAGAAAAAAATTTTCTGCAATATATTCGGACGGCTTTCTCATTTAACAGGGATAAATCCTTTTTGGACAGCAATTTGCTGGCCTTCAGGGCTGAACAGATAATCGATAAACAGACGGGTCAGCCCGGTCGGCTCGCCTTTGGTGTTGCTGTATAGTCCCCGGGCAATCTTATATGTGCCCTTTTTGACAGTATCCAGGGTCGGCACCACGCCGTCTAAAGCAACGGGTTTCACACTTTGATCCATGTATCCAACCGATACATACCCAATGCCGTAGGGGTCATTGGCGATCGCCGATTTCATGGCCCCATTGGAGACAGCAAAATTCGCTTTGGCAGTGATGGTGCCTTTGCCCAGAGCTTTTTTCCAGAAAACCGCCCGGGTGCCGCTGGCCTTGTCGCGTGTGTACACGTTGATCATTTTATCCGGACCCCCGAAATCCTTCCAATTATCAATCTTACCTGCAAATATTTCCTGAAGTTGCACCTTTTTGAGCCCCGTAACAGGGTTTTGGGGATTTACGACCACGCCGACTCCATCGACTGCCCACTTGAAGATTTTCAGGTTGGATTTTTGAATTTCCGGATCCGTGGGTTTGCGGCCCGAGTTGCCGATATCCACCAGACCTTCACTTACCTGCTTGATGCCGACCCCGGAACCGCCCCCGGCGATGCTGATCTGGATTCGTGGGTTAAAGCTCATGATCTGTTTGGCCGCTTCTTTCATGACGGGTATGTGGGCCGTTCCCCCGGATATTTTTAGGCTCCCTGTCTGTCCCTCAAATGCATCCAAGGCACCGGCGTGGGCGGTAGAAACAATGCCGAAAAGCAGTGTAAATAGGTAACCTAGCAATACCGGTTTACTGTAAAAAAGATGTCTCTTCATTTCCTCTTCTCCTGTAGTAATGAAATAGTTGATTTGTTAAGTGGTGCAGATATCAAATATTCCCAATTTACAAAAATAACACTTGTGCAAGAAAAGAGTCCAATTGAATATTCGGATAGATAGCGGCTTGAGGATAAAAAAACCTTATGAAACATTGCCAAAGTTTCTTTTCCGATCAAATTGGTCACTCAGGAAGCCAACGGCTGGGCTGACGTGAAAAAGCCTGGGATTGGTGGGAATGGAGATATAATATCATCTAAGCTCCCGCAAGTATTCAGCCGCCCACTCAAACACCCCATTGATAAAGCTCTGCAGGGGCTCGGAAAGGTATTTGTCCTTGTGGTGTACCATATAGTATTTGCGGCTCATGGACGGATCAGACAGGGGAATCGCAACGAGTCTTTTGGCTCGGATCTCTTCAATGGCCACCCGTCTTGAAATTAGAGCGATGCCGAGTTTATCCTCAACTGCACGTTTTATGGCGTGGTTGCTGGAAATTTCCAGGTGGATTTTAACGGAAAGGCCGTTTTTTCGAATATACTCCTCAATAGCCTTGTGAGGCGCCGAACCTGTTTCGTGCATGATCAGCAGCTCGTCTTCGAGATCCCGGGGGGCCAGGGTCTGTTTGCGGGTTAGAGGATGGTCAGGCGATGTAATGATCACCAGCTGGTCTTCCAGGACTTCCCTGAGCAGCAGTTTTGGGTGTTCGACAGGATAAGAAATAAATCCCAGGTCATTATTCAGGGTCGCAGTTTGTTCGACTACCTGCTCGGTCGGCAGGATATTCATGGAAATCCGGACCAGCGGATAGGCCTTGCTGAACGGAATAATGATATGGGGAAGGTAGTAGTCGCCGAAGCTTTCGCTCGAGAGAATCCGAATGTGTCCCCTTTTGCGCTGCTGAAAATCACGGATACTCTCTTCGGCGCGGCTTTCCAGTTCAAATATCTTTTCGGCGATTTCGAAAAGCACTTCACCGGCATCAGTCAGGGTCAGTTTTTTGCCGATATGGTCAATGAATTTAATGTCGTAAAATTCCTGCAGTCGCTGGATGCCTTTGGTGACCGCCGGCTGAGAAATGAAAAGCTCTTTTGCGGCCACGCTGAGGTTCCCTTTTTTGGCGGCCATATAGAATATTTTGAGCTGGTTAAGGTTCATCAGTCATAGATTTTAGTAATTAAGTCGGAGGGAAATTTTTACCTTAACTTGTAGCACTTATGACTTTTGATGTCCATGGCCAAAGATATAACTCCATTCGTCGAGGTAGATTTGAATCTTTCAGCCTGCTGCAACCACTACTGATAACATCCCAACCGGTATATCTTCTCCTCATCGAATTTAATTGACAAACCTCTGTCTTTTTTCTATGACCCGCAAAATAAATTAATAGGTTCCATAATTATTGAGGTTGTTAAAATGATGAATAAAATAGGCTTTATGATCGCTAATCTTGATCTTGGTAAAATTTTACCGGAATATCTTTTGTTGACGATTGGATCAGCAATCCTGGCAGTCAACTTTGATCTGTTCCTGGCGCCGTTTAACATAGCGCCGGGCGGGGTTTCAGGAGCGGCAATCATTATCCACAAGTTCACCGGTTGGCCCAAGGGATTGACGATGCTGATTTTGACCCTTCCTATGTTGATCATCGGTTTTTTATATCTGGGGCGATTTCGTTTTCTCATCCGTGGCCTCTATGTCACAGTGGTTTACACTCTGGGAGTCGATGGATTGGTGATTGTTCTTCCAGCCGGTGTTACCAATGATTTACTGCTCAATTCCCTGTATGGGGGAATCGTGGGGGGCGTCGGCATTGGTCTGATTTACAGGGGCGGCACGTCGCCGGCCGGCACATCGGTTATCAGCCGTGTCATCCAGATGAAAACCGGTATTCCCAACAGCCAGGTCTATATACTTATCGACGGAGGTGTTATCTTGATTGCGGGGCTGGTCTTCGGCTGGGAGATGGCTCTGTATGCCTTTGTTACCTTATTTACCTGGGGATTTGTTGCCGATTATGTCCTGGAGGGGCCCAGTGTGGTCCGCACCGTTTTTATCGTGACCGATTGCCCGGTCGAGGTATCCCAGGTCCTGATGGATCGTTTGGGAGTGGGTGTTACCGGTTGGGCGAGTAAGGGGATGTATTCCACAGCAGAGCACACCACCTTGTTTAGCACGGTAAATCGATCCGATGTCCATATCCTGAAAGCTATCGTAAGTGATGCAGATCCTAAAGCCTTCGTGGTGATCGCCCAGGGACATCAAACCAGGGGAGGGATACTGCGGAAACCAGTCAGAACGGCTAAAACCTGACGTTTTTCAGCAGGTGTTCAGGGCGCGTATTGAAGAGCGTAAATTGGAACTGGCATTTGCCGATTATGCCGGCTACCGGGATCGCACCGGTATGTTCATGCCCGGAATCGGTAAAATCAAAGCAGGCTGACGCCGACATGTTCAAGCCCCTATGTCCTAATGCCGAGCCCTTCTTGCAATTCTCTATTTTTTTCTGTAAAGATAGATTGAGGTTTAGGTTTCAGATAGAACTGAACCATCAATGAAATGGGGCTGAAATGGATTGGTCATTCAGGCCGGATGCCATCTATGCGACACGAAGTTGCGTATTTCAACGGTTCAGTTGTAGTCATCTATAATCGCTTGAACTCAGCGTCCCGTTACCGAGACCTTATGGGAGCAAGCATTCTTGGTGCATCCATGATGGGTTTCCTTTTCGGGTTTTGGAGAACGGTTTGAAGGCTATTGCAAGACGCCGAATGAATATACGATCTGGGCAAGTCAGGATTCTTCTTGCGATCTTCGGTTTTTTCTTATCGTTTTTTATGCTCCAGAACATTTGTTTAGCGCAAGCATCCGCCCGGGAAGTATATGTGGTCAACGTCTCCGGAACGGTAGACCCGGGTATGGCGGCCTTTATCAAAAGGGCCCTTGAGGTGGCCACTGACGATCCGGATCCCCTTTTTATTTTTGAAATGGATACCTTCGGCGGACGCGTCGATTCCGCACTACAGATCGTCGATACCCTCCTATCTGCTCCTGAAGGTAAGACAATCGCCTTTGTCAAAAACAAAGCCATCTCTGCCGGTGCATTGATCGCCCTGGCCTGCAGCAGGCTAGTTATGAGAAAGAATACCACCATCGGCGACTGTGCACCGATCACCTATTCAAACGAAGGTCCAAAGATGCTGGGGGAAAAGTTCCAGTCCCCCCTGCGGGCCAAATTCCGTGTCCTTGCGAAACGCAATGGTTACCCCGAGGCTCTGGCCGAGTCCATGGTCACTGCTGAGATGGTGGTTTATGCGGTGGAAATGGAGGGAAAAACCATCTACATGGATTCCCGCGAATTCGAAGATCTGAGCCAGGCGGAAAAGGAGAGGGTTTCATCGAAAAAGACGATTGTAGCCGAGGGCGAACTTCTGACGATGGGTGATACCGAGGCATTTGAGCTGGGCTTTTCCAGGATGAGCGTTGATAATATTGATGAAATGCTGCGGCGGATGGAGATAGAAAACTACAAGCTAATTCGGATTGAAGAGAGTTGGTCGGAAGCGCTTGTCCGGTTCATCGGAGTCATTGCACCGTTTTTGTTGATGATTGGCCTG
>CAMYLH010000429.1 GCA_947259065.1 uncultured Desulfobacterales bacterium | reverse complement strand
CTTGTTTAAGCAGTGGAGGATCAAAGTAGGGTTTTGCCGCGAAATTCCGCGGTTTATGGCCGATCTTGTGGACATATAGGACAGAAAGGCAACTTTAAACATTGAACTCTGAACTTTTGATCCCTCCAATGTATTCTAAACACATAATAAAGGAGGTTTGAGGATGAAGCGATTCAAAAAATCATGCACGGTGGCAGTCCTCGTTTTCTGTTTAATGGGGATGTTATGGCAAGTGGGGTGGGCTGGAGAAGGCGCACCGGAGAAGACCAATTGTAATGCTGAGATTGCGTGGGAGGTGGTCAAGGAGGCTAAACTGACCCAGTTCGACTGCGCGCTGGGCAAACATGGCGGTCAACCGTCACTCATTTTTAGCGTCGGGCTTATGAATCCAACGGATAAACCCTTGCGATACCGGATTAATATCTTTTTGGAAGACATGGACAAAGCAGCCGGACATCTTGTGCCGCGCAAAGGAAAACCACCGGAAATAGCGCCCGGTGAGGCTGCCACTGTCAAAATACCCTTTATCGGTACGGATAAAGAATCGAAAAAAATCCTGGTGATGGTTAAAACAATTAGTTCCTAATCAATAGAATTCATCAAGATAAATTAGGACACAGATTTTCACAGATATTAAGTTTTTTGTAGCTTTTAATATCCTGGTAATCCGTGTTCATCCGTGTCCCCAAAATGGAAATTCCTATACTTTTGAATTATAATCTAAGATTAAAGGAGGATGATAAAATGGAAAAATTGAATGTAAAAATTTTTCTTTTCGGTATTGTGACATTATGTTCCATCCTGTTAATCACCGGTCCTGCCATGGCTCGCACCCAATTTGTATCCATCGGTACCGGCGGCACCGGCGGTATTTACTATCCGTATGGTGGTGGTGTGGCCGAAATTTGGACCAGACACGTAAAAGATGTACGGGCGGTGGCCGAAGTCACCGGCGCCAGCGTGGAGAATGTCAAACTGGCCCACAAGGGTGAGACGGTTATCGGTGAGGTCATGGGTGATGTGGCGGTAGCCGGCTACAAAGGCCTGGAAAATAAATTCAAAGGCAAAAAACACGACATCCTGTCCATGGCGATTATGTATCCCAACCTGCTGCAGGTGGTTGCCCTGAAGAAAAACGGTATCACCAACATTGAACAGATCAAGGGCAAAAAAATCAGCAGCGGCAGTCCGGGCAGCGGCACCAATTTTATGGCGGAAACGGTGTTCAAGGCTCTAGGCATTCCGCCGGATTCTTACAAAGACAGCCGGCTGTCGTTTACAGAAAGTGCCAATGCCTTAAGAGACGGCACCATCGAGGTGGGCGTCTGGTCCGTGGGACCCGGGACCAGTTCCATTCTGGACCTGGCCACCACCCATGATATCCACATTATTGCCTTTACACCCGAACAAGAGAAAAAAATTCTGGCCGCCAATAAGGAATATTCGGCCGTTGATTTGGCAGGCGGCGTATACCGTGGCGTCGACAATCCCGTTCCGACCATTGGTGTTTGGAACGTGATGATCTGTCAGGCCTCACTGAAAGCAGATTTGGTTTACAACCTGGTCAAAGCCCTTTATGAAAACCAGGACTATCTGATCAAAATACATCCGTCGGCTTCCTATACGACGGCCGAGAATGCGGTAAAATATTCACCCATTCCACTGCATCCGGGCACCATCAAGTATTTGAAAGAAAAAGGGATCCAGGTGCCTGCCGGATTGATGCCCTAATCTAAAATGAGCCGTTCTAGGTTCAGGGTTCAAGGTAGAAAGGTTACAGCCGGCGGCCGGCTGCTCATTTTACCGGCAGCCGGCTTGATTGCCGCATTGTTGTTGGCTGCCGTGTTTGCGCCCGGCGGACTGGAGCTGAAAGTGGTGCCGGTAAACGGTGGCCCACCCTTATTGGTGCTGCCCCTGGAAGCAGGGGAACGCTTTACCTTGCATTATTACCACTCAGTTGAAAACGCCCCGATCTGGGAAGAGCACAGCCTGGATGAAAAGGGGCGTATTTATATTGAAGAAGAACGTTATTTAAAATTCGGCGCCGGCATGGGGCGTATGCCGGGGGTTGGCCAGATGGTGCAAAAAGGCCCGTATGAGGTTATTGAGAATATGCACATGCCAACCGGCAATTTTATCCTTCGGGTGGGAAGCCCGGGCGTCGATCATACGGTTATCTGGCGCGGTCGCAGTGTCAATCTGTCCGCTGTCGCCCCGCATGTGGCGGTGCAATTTACAGCTCGACCGGTTAGCCGGCTATATCATCTATGGCGGCAAATATCTTTGCATCCGGCTACGCCGGAAGTGAAGATTGAAGAATGATGACACAATCACCACATGATTGGTCCAGCCCATTTTGTTTATAGATCAAAAGAATTAGGAGTTTTGCCGGAGCAAATCAATGGCGGAAATCACACGAACAGAGTCAAAAACTGCAACAGCCTGGGTTATCGCCAAAACGCTTGCCGTTATCGGGGTGGGCCTCAGTTTATTTCAGCTCTACACTGCCGGTTTGGTGGCGATGACCGCTATGCGACACCGATCCGTGTTTTTGACCTGTATCCTCGTGATGACTTTTTTAACAAAACCGCTTTACAAAGGGGCCCGCAAAGATCGGTTCAGCGGCGCGCTGGTGGTTGATGTGATCCTTGCGGTGGCAGCAATTGCCATCGGGGCCTATATTTTCATCGATCTGCAGGGTATTTTCGAACGTCAGGGAGACTGGAGCCAGTGGGATTTTACCGTTGGGATTGCCCTGGTTCTTCTGGTGCTGGAAGCCACACGCCGGGTGATCGGATATAATTTGATGATCATTGCCAGTGCGGCACTGCTGTTTGCCTATTTCGGGCCCTACATGCCGGAACTGGTCGTTCATAAAGGTTACAGTGTCGAGCGCATTGCCACCACCCTGTCTCTTACCACGGAAGGGATATTCGGTTTGCCTCTCGGGGTGGCATCCACATTTGTTTTTATATTTATTTTGTTCGGTTCATTTCTGGATAAAACCGGGGCCGGTAAATTTTTTATCGATCTGTCCTACTCCGTTACGGGACGGTTTTCCGGAGGGCCTGCCAAGACCGCCGTCATCGCCAGCGGGTTTATGGGATCGGTGGCCGGCAGCGCTGTTGCCAACGTGGTGGCCACCGGATCCTTTACGATTCCCATGATGAAAAAAATCGGCTACCGCAAACATGTGGCCGCGGCCGTGGAGGCGGCCGCTTCGACAGGAGGGCAGCTGATGCCGCCGATCATGGGAGCCGGTGCGTTTCTCATGGCCGAATTTACCCAGACGCCCTATCTTGAGATCATTAAAATTGCCTTTATACCGGCGGTACTTTACTTTTTCTCCGTCATTCTGTTCGTGCATTTTGAAGCCCAAAAACACGGCATCTGGGGCCTTCCGAAAGAAGAACTGCCGCGCCTTGGCGAGACCGTTAAAGACGGCATTCACTTTATCATTCCGGTTGCTATTCTCGTTACGGTG
>CAMYLH010000428.1 GCA_947259065.1 uncultured Desulfobacterales bacterium | reverse complement strand
TGATCATCATCGAGATGAATCCGCGGGTGTCGCGTTCGTCGGCACTGGCCTCCAAGGCGACCGGTTTTCCGATTGCCAAAGTTGCGGCCAAACTGGCTGTGGGTTACACGCTGGATGAACTGAAAAATGAAATCACCGGCGGCTCGACACCGGCGTCTTTCGAGCCGGCCATCGATTACGTCGTCACCAAGATTCCCCGTTTTACCTTTGAAAAATTCGCCAAAGCGGAAAACCGGCTGACCACCCAGATGAAATCGGTGGGTGAAGTGATGGCCATCGGGCGCACCTTCCAGGAGTCGATACACAAGGCGCTGCGTGGCCTGGAAACCGGTATTTACGGTTTTGACGAACTTGTCGACCTGAAACAGGATGGTGTGCAGAATTTTATTCGCCGTGAATTGCGCGAACCGGGTTCTGACAGAATTCTGTACCTGGCCGATGCATTTCGAGGCGGCCTTGATCTGCAGGAGATTCATGGCCTGACACGCATTGACCCCTGGTTCCTGGTGCAGATAGAAGAGCTTGTCCAGATCGAAGTCGAGGTGCGCGCCCAGGGTGTTGGGCAGCTGACTAACAAGCGTGTGCGCGAACTGAAACGCAAGGGCTTTTCCGATCGGCGACTTGCCGCCCTGCTGGCAATCGATGAATCGGCATTTCGCAAATTGCGCCATGAATTTGATGTGCGCCCGGTCTTCAAACGGGTGGATACCTGTGCGGCAGAATTTTCGACCAACACCGCGTATATGTATTCCTCCTATGAAGAGGAATGCGAAGCTGAACCGAGCCGGAAAGAAAAAATCATGGTTCTGGGTGGCGGGCCTAACCGCATCGGTCAGGGCATCGAGTTCGATTACTGCTGTGTACACGCCGCGCTGGCGATGCGTGAAGACGGTTATGAAACAATTATGGTGAATTGTAATCCGGAGACTGTATCAACAGATTATGACACGTCGGATCGTCTGTATTTCGAGCCGCTCACGCTGGAAGATGTGCTTGAAGTCATCAACAGGGAGCAGCCCAAGGGGGTCATTGTCCAGTACGGCGGCCAGACACCGCTGAAGCTGGCGCGTGCCCTGGAAGAAGCCGGTGCGCCGATTATCGGCACTACGTCGGACTCGATTGATCTGGCGGAAGACCGTGAACGTTTTCAGCAGCTGATTCATGAGTTGGAGCTGTTGCAGCCGCCGAACCGAACCGCGCGCAGTACTGAAGCCGCTCTCGTGCTGGCTGGTGAAATCGGATATCCGCTGGTGGTGCGCCCTTCCTATGTACTGGGTGGGCGTGCCATGGAAATTGTCTATAATGAAGAAGACCTGCGCAATTACATGGTTGCAGCAGTGAGCGTGTCTAACGAGTCACCGGTATTGCTGGATCGTTTTCTCAATGATGCTATCGAGGTGGATGTCGATGCGGTCTGTGATGGTAAGAACGTTCTGATTGGCGGTATTATGCAGCATATCGAACAGGCCGGTGTGCACTCGGGGGATTCGGCCTGTTCCTTGCCGGCCTACAGTCTCAGTCAGGAAATCCAGGATCGCATGCGCGATCAGATGCGGTCCCTGGCGGAAGCTCTGGAGGTTGTTGGTCTGATGAATGCACAGTTTGCCATCAAGGGTAACGATATCTATGTGCTGGAGGTCAATCCGCGGGCCTCGCGTACCGTGCCATTTGTCTCCAAGGCCACTGGTCTGCCGCTGGCCAAGATTGCAGCGCGTTGCATGGCGGGCCGGTCACTGGGTGAGCAGGGGGTAAGCGGAGAGCGTGTGCCTGCGTATTATTCGGTGAAAGAAGCGGTTTTCCCTTTCATCAAGTTCCCCGGTGTCGATCCCTTGCTGGGACCGGAAATGAAGTCCACTGGTGAAGTGATGGGTGTCGGACGCAGTTTCGGTGAAGCCTTCGCCAAGGCACAGATAGGTGCGGGTGAAGATCTGCCCCGTTCGGGTAAAGTGTTCATCAGTGTTCGCAACGCGGACAAGGACGACGCGGTTCAGGTGGCTACTGAACTTGTCAGGCAAGGCTTTACCATTGTGGCGACACGCGGTACCGCAGTGGCGATCAGCGCAGGCGGCATAAGCTGTGAACTTGCCAACAAGGTGAATGAAGGGCGGCCGCATATTGTGGACATGATCAAGAACGAACAGATCGATCTGATCGTTAATACAACCGAAGGTAAACAGGCAATCGCGGATTCCTACACGATTCGCGGCGCCGCACTGCAACACAAGGTGCCGTACAGCACGACCATCGCGCACGCCTATGCGACGAGTCTGGCATTGACATGTATCGACTCACCAACGGTAGAGCGCTTGCAGGATTTACATCAGGAGCAGGTAGCATGAACAAGGTTCCCCTGACCAAACGTGGTGCGGAGAAACTACGCGAAGAACTGCAGCGATTGAAGACGGTTGATCGTCCAAGAATCGTTCAGGCGATTGCGGAAGCACGAGCCCATGGTGATCTTAAAGAGAACGCCGAGTATCACGCTGCACGCGAGCAGCAGAGTTTTGCGGAGGGCCGGATCAAGGAAATCGAAGGCAAGCTTTCGCATGCCAATATTATCGACGTTGCCAGTCTGGATGCCGGTGGCAAGGTTGTATTCGGTGCAACCGTTGATCTGGCAGATGAAGACAGTGGGCAGGAACTGACTTACCAGATCGTCGGTGAGGATGAAGCGGATATCAAGGCGGGACGCATATCGGTCAGTTCTCCGATTGCCCGCGCCCTGATTGGCAAGCAGGAAGGTGATGTAGCCACCGTAGTGGCGCCGGGCGGGGAAAGAAACCTGGAAATCGTCGAAGTACGCTACCAGTAGCGTGAACAATGCACGCCTGCTGGCCGGTGAACGTATCCTTCTGACCCTGTGGGTTGGCAGTTTGTGGGCTATTGGTTACATCGCCGCTCCGGCCCTGTTTGCCAGGCTTGAAGACCGTGCTCTTGCGGGGACGCTTGCGGGCGTCATGTTCGAAATCGTGGCTTACATCGGTATGTTGTGTGCGGTGCTGCTGTTGTTGTCCAACCAGGTCCGTAATCCCGGCCGACGGTTAAACTGGCGGGCCGTTGTTTTGTCGGTGATGCTTGTGCTGGTGATTGCCGGTCAGTTTGTTGTGGCTCCGATGATTGCGGAAATACGCGTGGTCGGAACGAGTGCTTCGTCGGCATTTGCCTGGTTGCACGGTGTGGCATCACTCGCTTATCTCATAACCAGCCTGTTGGGCTTTGCACTGGTGGTGTCGCCTGAAGCAGTACCTTAACACCAGTACTCCTGCCAAGGCCCGTTAACAGACCCTGAGATCATGCAATCACTTGAAGGGTGTAATAATGGATCGGCGTAGAGACCAAACTGCAAAACGGGCACAGGTACTGGACCCGGATCAAGCTGGCGGTCAGCGGCTTGCTTATGGTCGCGAGCAGCGAAAACGACGCAGCCACTTCAGAAAAATCATCCCTTTCCTGTTTATTGCTGTTATTGGATTGCTTATTGCGCGGCAGGAAAT
>CAMYLH010000427.1 GCA_947259065.1 uncultured Desulfobacterales bacterium | reverse complement strand
GTCCAAACACCACGTCTGTCTCCTGGCCACCTAGACACGGGGTGATCTAATGGCTGATGATTCAGACACATTGCTCGACGCGGTTCACGCCGCTGGCGCCTGCCTGGCGGACATCCGTGAGCTTGCCGGCAAGCTTGCCCCGCTTTCCGCAGGACAAGTCGAGTCGCTCCTGCTGAGGTGCGTCGACAATGGCGACGACCAGGCAGTGAGCCGGCTCTTGCAGACCTGCGCATTTAATGAGGTGAAGCTCGATCCCACCGTTCTCTGCCGCTGTGTAGGCGTCTGCGAGGACATACTCGATTCCGCCCCCTGTTTCGCCCTGCAGGACGCAAGCACCGTCCAACCGCTGCTGGCCGCGACCACTGCCGAGGCGTTATCCGTTGAGCGCAAACTCTACGCCGCCCACCTGGCGGCTGAGCTGACAGTCAAGTTCAATCTGGACCCGCAACCGGTCCGAAAGGTCCTCTGGAAGCATGAACATGCTGCGCTGCCGCCCGACTACAAGCTCCTGATCGCCCAATCGCTGCAGATTCTGGAACAAGGCTCAAGCCCGGACCCACCCGATATTCCCCACTGGACTGAGTTCCAGCTCTCGGATCTCCTGCCCGAACACCGGCCCCGGGTCATCGTCGGCGGTCACTACACGGTGCGGCGTCCGATTCCCAAACTCGGACGTAATGACCCCTGCCACTGTGGCAGCGGCAAGAAATACAAGAAGTGTTGTTACCTCAAGGATCAGGAATTGCTGCGCGACGCCTCCCAATACGCCGGGACCACCCGCAGCGAGCTGAAGAGCCGACCGGGCCTGGTCGACGATCCGGCTGTCATCTACAACATGCGACCCTACGAAGTGAAAAGGCTAAAGCCGTCAGAGCTCAGCGAAAACCAACTGCTGACTGGCTATCAATGTGCATTGCAATACGGTCTGCGGGCACTCGCCTTCGATATGCTCGTGGAGTGCGAGAGGCGGCCGAGCGAACACGAATTCGACCCCGGGCATTTCGAAGATCTCATCGAACAGGTCCTGGAAGCGGGTGACCTCGATTTGGCACGAAAGATCAGGGATCACTGCGGCGCGGACAGCTGGTATCGGCCGCATGCGATCCAGTTTCGCTTCGACCTGCTGGAGCATCCGGAGCGCTTTGACCCACTGGAGCACGATTGCCGCCAGTCTGTGTGCGGGATCTTCGACGAAGAGACCGAAGTTGACGAACAGTTAACCCGACTTGTCTACGACTGCGCGTCGCGCTATCCCGCGCTGGCCATTGTGCTGGCGCGGGCTGCCATCGCGAGCAACCCGGACCGGGACTTAGATAACGCGATGTTGCTCGATGTCATCCGTGATGCCCGCGTCGATTTGGACCTGGAACCCTGGAACGATCCGGCGGAGTCGCTGTTCGACTGGATCGAGGACCGGACCCAGCTCAAGGAAAAGGCGGCGGCGGAAAACGAGGAGGTTATGCGGCTTTCCAGCCGACTGGAGGCCGCGCGTGCCGCCCTCAGCGAAAAGAAACAGTCCCTGCGTGAGATGGAACAGCGGGTCGAGGCGCTCGGTCTGAAGGCGGAGCAATCCCGTGAGCCGAGCCAGAAAGCTGACGCGGGGGAACATGGTCTCAAGACCGCCGACTCTCAGGACCGGGAGGAAACATTACAGCGGCTACGCTTCCAAGTGGCGGGCCTGAAGGCGGAAATCGGTGAGCAGCAGGAACAGCGCGGTCAACTGCGCAAATTGCTGGAAGAAGAGCGCAAGAAGCTTTCAACGTTGTCCACGCAGCGGCCGCCAGCGGAACAAGCCGATCCCGACGCGGAGGCTGACACCGTAGCGCCCTCGGGCAAACCCACCCTACCCGAATACACCGACGCTTTTCGGAAAACCTGCGAGTCCCTCCCACCAAACCTTGCCGCCAAGGCAATCCTGGCAGCCGGGCGTTTCGCTGCCCACGAGCCTGCAATCTGGCAGCAGACTAAGCCCATCAAACGTCTATCGGAACATTATCGCATCCGACTCAGCGCCGATTACCGCATGATCGTGGGCTGGCGGCCGGGCAAATCACTGCGCATCCTCGATGTCATCCCACGCCAAGATCTGGAGTCCTGGATCAAACGACATGGCTGAGGAGCAGCCCGTACACCACGCCTTAAGTGGAATGGCACTGACTTAAGGTTCCTACGGATGCCCATGAACTGCAATATGCGCTCGCGCCTGGTTCGTAGTCTTATTGTCGTTTTAACAAACTTAATTTATCAATGAGTTACGATGCCCGCCCAACACCAAAATGAGCCTCACTTCCGCACATTATCCGGCACACCAACCAGAACTTCCTCCCGACTTCGCTGTGGTCACTATTCAGATCATTCGAAGTTACACACACTTCAATGAATCTTGAAAAGCTACCTTTTCATGCTGTCATTATGCTAGCATCTCTGTTGAAACCGTTTTTTCAATTGGACCAAACAATATGGGCACACTGACCATCCGCAGCCTTCCTGAAGAGGTCATCCAGGGAGTAAAAACCTCTGCTGAGCTACATAAACGCTCAATGGAACAAGAGATACGGGAATTGTTGCAGCGGCGTTACGGTCCTCGGTCCGAAGTCTTGCGAAGAATACGTAACCGTTGGGAAGTATTGCCTCGCACCGAGGCAGACGAAGTCGAACAATGGCGACTGAAAGGAAGGCGCTGAATGGTTGTCGACACAATGGTTTTCGCCTACGCTTTGTTAGGCGTGGAGGAATTTCGTCAAGATGCCACCGCAACCTTGGAACGGGCGGATACGATCAGCGTACCAGACTCCTTCAGGGTGGAGATGGCAAACGTACTTTGGCAATGGATAAAACATCGCAAGGTCTCAATTGAAACCGCACTTCAGGTCATGGATGACACAGAAAGTCTGATCAGCCGGACCCTGTCCGGGGAAAGCCTATGGGAACGTGCGCTAGCGCTGGCTGTAAACTCAGACCATCCAGTCTATGACACCTACGTTATCGCTGCCGCAGAAATGGAAAATACCCAGGTTGTCAGTTTCGACAAAAAGCTGAAAGCAATCTTTCCTGACAAAGTGTTGACTGCTGCTGAATTTTTGTCTGCTGGAACCAAAACATAACTTATGGCGGTACTGTCATCTTAAGCAGAAGTCGCTGTATGTGCCGTTCGAAACCCGCGGCCAACAATCAAGGGGTTACGAGGATTTATCAAAGCGCCAAGGCGTTTCCGGCAAGCGACGGGCGTGTGACCTCGATACTCCTGCGACTATTTTCGAATTCTTCAGTTCCAAGACAGCACACGAGTTGTGAAGTACCCTGGCGCTGCCGTTCCCAGATCACCGTCAGTGTAACGGAATAGCGGTCTTCTTCAAGGCGAAAGATTCATGCACCAAGGCAGATCGCCGTGGCCCAGGGCGTTCACTTTTCAACTCCCGATGGATGGCGACATAACGCGCTACCCTTTCGACCACGGCTGGGTGCTCCGAAACTTCGCGGGCCCACTGTAAGGCAACATCG
>CAMYLH010000426.1 GCA_947259065.1 uncultured Desulfobacterales bacterium | reverse complement strand
TCGCCGGGCAGGTGATCCGCCCAGTCACGCATGCCCATTTTATCCAGGTATTCGAGCGCGGTCGCATTACGCTTACGCCGGCCAATTTTTTGGTAGTAGAGGGGAAGGGCGACATTTTCCACCGCACTTTTAAAGGGAATTAAGTTGAACGCCTGAAAAATGAAACCAAAAAACCGATTTCTGAAATAAGCCGCCTGTCTTTCACTCATTTTTTCTATAATACGGCTATCCAGCCGATATTCGCCGGAATCATGGGTATCCAGCAGACCGATAATATTCAGTAAGGTGGATTTACCTGAACCCGAGGGCCCCATTATCGATACAAGTTCGCCGGCACCGATGTTCAGATCGATGCCTTTTAAAACGTGCAGTTCATTACTGCCCATGGCATAAGTTTTATGTAAATTTTTAAACCTGATCATCTTGCCGCCAAAAAACAAAACCCCGTCTTTAGAATGAAAAACAGGGTTTTGTTGTGTAACAGATCCTGCAGCCCCCTTATTTAGGGTTCGCCGATATCAATAGTTTTGATGGGTGCCCATTGATGAACACCATATTCCCGAATGGAAATACACCAGTTGAGACCGCCCGGTAAATATTCATAGCTGATATTAATTTAATTTGCAATGACCGGAAAGATATCGGTACATCGATTTCTGCGGGATTTTTCATTTCGCCTGCTATCCGCTATCACCTATCGGTAAAATCATTTTAGCTGGATTTTTCGATTGGTAGCGTTAAGAAGAAGCGGGGGGGCAGGTATCCCGGAATTGGGTATGATAGAGGCTCGCATACATTCCTTCCTTTTCCAGGAGCAGCTCGTGAGCAGAATGGGTCTCGGAACGATGGGCATACTCGACGATTCGGCCTTGATCTAAGACCAGAATCATGTCCGCGCCCAGAATAGTGCTGAGCCGGTGGGCAATGACCAGGCTGGTGCGTCCCTTCATAATCTTTTCCAAGGCCTCCTGAATGAGGGCCTCACTTTGGCTGTCGAGACTGCTGGTGGCCTCGTCCAGCACCAGGATGCGCGGGTCTTTGAGAATTACCTTGGCAATGGCGATCCGCTGCTTCTCACCCCCGCTGAGGCGATAGCCTCTCTCTCCCACCCGTGTGTCGTACCCATCCGGCAGGCCGGCGATGACATGGTGGATATTGGCCGCCCGGCAAGCTGCCTCAACCTCGGCCTGGGTGGCGTCAGGTGCGGCATAAAGGAGATTGACCTTCAGCGTGTCGTTGAAAAGATAGGTTTCCTGAGTGACCATGCCGATGGCCTTGGCTAAAGAGACCTGAGACACATCTCGCAGGTCGTGCCCGTCCAAGCAGATCTTGCCGTCGGTAGGATCATAGAGACGTGGCAACAAATAAGTGATCGTTGTTTTCCCGGCACCGCTTGGCCCAACAAAAGCCGCTAGTTCACCGGGTTTGATCTCAAAGCTCACGGCCTCCAAGGCCAATTGGCGGCTCGGTTTTTGGGGCAAGATCGAAGCTGTCGAGATATTCTTTCTCGCGTGTCGATCAACCCTCAACCCCAATGAGGCCGCACCGCCGTCTCCCCCCTCTACATAGCTAAAGGTAACGTCATGAAAGCTGACCGCACCGGTGACATCCGGCAGCATGATCGCATTGGACTTATCCCGGATTTCGACCGGGAGATCCAGCACCTCAAAAACTCGCTCAAAGCTGACCATACTGGTGGCGAACTCGACATGGGCATTGCTGATCGAAGTAAGCGGCCCATAGAGCAGGGTCAGGTAGGCGCCGAAGGCAACAATCGTCCCCACGGTGAAAACGCCTCGTAAAACCATGTGTCCACCAATCCAAAACATCACTGCGGTGCCGACGGCGCTGATCAGACCCAGTCCCATAAAAAACCAACGTCCCACTACGGCCGAGCGAACGCCGATGTCGGCCACTGCTTTGCTGCGCTCTTGAAACCTGCCCCTTTCATCGGCTTGTCGTCCAAACAGTTTGACCAGCAAGGCCCCGTCGATATTGAGAGTCTCCTGCATCAGGGTATTCATCCTGGCGTTCAACTCCAAACTCTTTCGGCGGATTTTGCGCAATTTCCGACCTACCCGCCGCGTCGGCGCAACAAATAAGGGCACGATCGCAATACTCAAGAGGCTCAGACGCCATTCCAGCGAAAACATCATGGCCAAGGTGGCAACAACGGTCACAATATTTGTGACGATGTTAATAAAGGTGCCCGTCAGGGCGTTCTGGGCGCCGACAACATCGTTGTTGAGCCGGCTCATCAACTCCCCCGTTTTGGTGTGGGTAAAAAAGCGCAGGCTCATCCGCTGCATGTGGTTGAAAAGGGCATTGCGCAGATCAGCGATCAACCCCTCGCCGATGGTCGCGCTGAGGTAACGCTGCCCGAAGCCTATTGCCGCGCTAAGAATGGGTATACCGATCATGCCCAGCGCCAGCCAGTTGAGTCGGCTCGTGTCTCCGTTCATGATGGCGTTGTCGATGAGATCGCGATAGAGCAAAGGAGGAATCAGGCTTAAACCGCTAATGGCAAAGATGGTCGTCAATAATCCCAAGACCTTTAGTCGATAGGGGCTGGCGTATCCCCACACGCGACGAAACAGAGTCCAGCTGATCTTGGGGCGATCACGCTCCTGGTCGTATCTTAGATACGTCCACCAACCGGTGCCCAGACCTTGTGGCATAATCTCACCTCACATCGCAGAAGCAATTATTCTCCTGATCGGATTTTATAATAGTATCCTTGCGTTAGTCCTCAAAACGATTCGAACACTACACCCATCCATGTTGAAAAAGCAACTCCTTATCTTTTCTTTGACGTTACCTCTAAACTTACACTTTAGTAAAAAAATATTTGGTTTTCGATTTTTCCCCACTCGAATTTGTGCTACCATCTATCCTGCTAGTTTTCCCGCTCACAATTGCCGGCTGGGTATCGAACGTCTAAAGTGACCCAAATTGCCTAAAATGCCTAAATTAAGGAAACGCTACGCTCTATCTGTTTCATAAAATGGGCAGAATACCACCATTTTAGCTCACTTTAGCTCATTTTAAATTTTAGCTCACTGTCCAATCAAAATTACAACCTAATGAAATTACTATACAATATTATTCTTTAGTAATGTGACAAAGCAGAATCAGAGGTAGTAATGCAAGAATAAAATAGGTAAGCATACCCTGGTTGCGCTAGCAGAAGAGGAACTCGCCAAGATAGATGCGAAAAGGAACAGCGTATGGCAACCGAAATATTGGAAATTGAAAACCTCGATCAGTATCTGCTGTTAAAAAACGGCAATTATCTTTACAAAATTCCATTCCGCAAAGGTTATGCCGTTTTAAAGGTCTATTATGGCAGCCGCAGCAGGTTGCGTTACATCGGCGGCAGCGTCAGCAACTTTTTCGAAGGGCAAACCTCCTTTATGCCGCGAGCCCGCATGGTGAATGAAAAAAAGTGCTTGAAAATCTGGCGCGAAGCCGGTTTCCGTGTGTTTGATACATATGGTGATGTCATTGTCAAGGAC
>CAMYLH010000425.1 GCA_947259065.1 uncultured Desulfobacterales bacterium | reverse complement strand
GTACCGGACGAACTGTTGGTTTCAACAAAACTGGAGGATGCAGAGCTGACTGCGGAATGGCTGGGAAATTTGAAAAAGAGAAAAGTCAAAATTCTGCAGCCGAAACGTGGGGAAAAAACACAGCTGGTGATCCTGGCGATCCACAATGCCGAGAACGAATTGAAAAGCCTCATGGCCTCACGTTCCGCTGAAATGAATCTTGTTAAGCGGCTCCAAAGCAAATTGAAAATAGAAAGATTGCCCGAGCGAATCGAATGCTTTGACAATTCCAACATTTCTGGAACCCAGGCGGTTGCGGCGATGGTCGTGTTTGAAAAAGCCCGGCCAAAAACGTCGCTCTATCGGAAATATCGAATCAAAACGGTTTCCAAACACGATGATTATGCCTATATGGAAGAAGTTTTGAGAAGGCGCTTCGGCAAAGGTCAGGCTTCAAAACCTTATCCAGATCTGTTGATGGTCGACGGCGGCAAAGGGCAGCTTAACATTGCATTAGCGGTTGCCAGAGAGCTGAATTTAACACAGAAATTTGATATCATCGGCATTGCCAAAAAAGATGAAAAAAGGGGAGAAACCCGGGATAAGATCTTCAAACCGGGACGTGCTAATCCGCTAAGCTTTGGCAAGGACGAGGATCTGTTATTGTTTTTACAGCGCATCAGGGACGAAGCCCATCGTTTTGCGATTTCATTTCATCGCAAGCGGCGTAAAAAAATATCATTGCAGTCTGCACTGGACACGATTCCCGGTGTCGGCAAAAAAAGAAAGGCTGCATTGCTGCAGCATTTTAAAAGTGTAAACAATATCCGGGCAGCCGATCCCGAAGAAATTGGTGCATTGCCCGGATTCAATCGTTCGGTAGCCGAATCAATCCTCAAGGCACTGGGCCACTGGGACGGAACATAGGCGCCTCAGAGCTCTATAGGCCCTTATCGGGTTTTATCTGGCAGCATGGTTCGACAAGCCGTTCGACAGGCTCACGGTCCTGAGCAAGGTCGAAGACTCACCACCTCACCACCCTGAGCAAAGTCGAAGGGCAAATCACAATGACCGAAATTCAAAATTTCAAACACTTGGTTTTTGATCTTATTTGAGATTTGGATATTGTAATTTGGTGCTTGTAATTTGTTATTTCCGGTTTTTCCGGGTTTAGGCCCTTAGGGGCTTTCTCTGACATCACGTTCTCAGAATCAGAATCATTTCAAGGTCTTCAAAAGGTCCTTGAGTTCCTGAACGGAATCGGCAGATTTCTTTAGTGCCTGCTGTTCTTCTTCGGTAAGGGTGATTTCAATAATTTCTTCAGCACCTGCCGCCCCCAGCTTTACCGGAACACCGATAAAAAGATCTTGGATACCATATTCTCCCTGTAGATAGGCTGCACAAGGAAGGATTTTCTTTTTATCTTTTAATATGGATTCAGCCATTTCCACCGCAGCGGATGCGGGTGCATAGTAAGCACTGCCTGTTTTTAACAGTCCGACAATCTCCGCGCCGCCATTGCGGGTTCTATCAACCAGAGCATCAATGCGATCCTTAGCAAGAAGCTCGGTTATGGGAATGCCTGCGACCGTGGAGTATCTGGGCAACGGAACCATGGTATCCCCATGCCCGCCAAGAACAAACGCATGGGTATTTTCAACAGATACATTCAACTCCATGGAAATAAACGCTCTAAAACGAGCGGAATCCAGCACTCCGGCCATACCGATGACTCTTTGCTTGGGAAATCCACAGGTATCATAGGCAACATGACACATCGCATCCAGCGGGTTGCTGACAATAATAATTATGGCTTCGGGAGAACGTGACGCCACCTCTTGGGTGACGTTTCTCACGATTCCGGCGTTCGTGCTGATTAGATCATCCCGGCTCATGCCGGGTTTTCGGGGGATCCCGGCAGTAATGATCACGATATCAGAGTCTGCGGTATCATCATATCCGTTGGTTCCCGTGAGCTGGGAGTCATGCTTCTCTATGGCAGCCGCCTCGACCAAATCAAGAGCCTTCCCCTGAGGGACCCCCTCTACGATATCGACCAAAACCACATCACACAACTGCTTTTCAGCCAGCCGCTGGGCGGCGGTGGCGCCAACATTGCCGGCCCCGATTACAGTAACTTTTTTGTCCATGATATGCTCCTTCTGCATTTATGCAATTAAAAATATGTCTGATCGCCGCGAAAAAAGAATAGTTAACAAAATATATTATAAAGTCAACATATTTTATGTGGCCTCTTGTTGACAGGAGACCTGATTATAGGTTAAGAATGTGTGGTTTTTTAAAATATATACTTGAGTTCTGGCTTGATTGTGATATGATAAACCTTTGATTTGCAAGAGTTAATTCAAATGGCGATTGTTAATTTAAAGAAGAGACAAATCGAGTGTAAGATCGTTTACTATGGACCCGGCCGTTGCGGCAAGACGACAAATCTCGAGTACATTCACAAAGTCTTTAAAAAGCAAGTGAAAGGGGATATGGTCTCTATCAACACCGATGGTGACCGAACCCTTTTTTTTGATTTTCTACCTTTAGAGCTCGGTAAGCTTAATGGCTGTGATGTTCGGGTTCAGTTGTATACCGTACCCGGACAGGTTCGCTATGAATCGACGCGAAAGCTGGTCCTCAGGGGAGCGGATGGTATCATATTTGTTGCAGATTCACTTGAAGTACGGCGTGAAAAAAATATGCTTGCATTAAAAGACCTGCACCAAAACCTGAAAGAGTACAATTTGAGTATCTTTAAAGTGCCTTTGGTCATACAATTCAACAAAAGAGACCTCAGTGATGCCAATATTACACTGATGTCAATCGAACAAATGCAGCATGATTTGAATAGACAGTTAAAGGCTCCCTGTTTTCCGGGAAGCGCCTTAACGGGAAAAGGCGTCGGAAATACGCTCAATGCTTGTTTGAAGTTGTTATTAAAATCAATTCAAAAAGAACTGAATTTAGGCGGTTAAATTTGTAATATGGCCGGCAATGTAGCCTTTGCAGGCAATTTAAGTTTTCTTAATCTGGGTGAGCTGATGCAGTTGCTTGGCACAAACGGCGGCACCGGAACACTCTGCATAAGCAGTAGTTACGCTTCCCAGACGGGCGTGATTTACATCGAGAATGGCAACCCGATAGATGCCGCCAACGGCGCCAAGACAGGAATAGATGCGCTGTACTCCCTATTTGGCTGGATTGATGGACAGTTCGAATTCATCCAGGAAGATATTACCCGTCAAAAGGTCATTACCCAGAGCCGCATGGAAATAATCCTGGATGGGCTCAGGCTGTTAGACGAGGGGCAGGTGGAGATTCTTGGACCGGCTGCCGCTGAAGCCGAAGCTGAGGCAACGGTTGCCAAGTCAGGATCAATACCCCTGATCAAGGGTCCATTAGTGGACTATTCCTACGTGGTCGATGAAGAAGGTTTTTATGATGAGACACCCGGAGGCACTTTAAAAGTACTCAGAATCGGTGATGGTGCCTTTTTAGGCAGCATCACGGCGCTATTAAAAAGTGATCATGTTCGCAGTGCGACTGTCACCGCAGTTGGAAACGTTCAGCTCGGTATGCTGGATTCACAGCTTATGACAAGTGAACTGGCCAGTTTATCCATTGATTACAGGGGATTCGTCAGCGGCCTCGATGAGAGATTGAACCAGGCCACCAACCTGGCCGTCGATATCTATGCCGGGGAAAAAAAAATCGCAGAATTACTGAAAGGAAAAAAAATCTTAATCAAGCAGGGACAAGATGAAAAACGTTTGTTTCGGGTCCGTTCCGGGCATGCATATATCGCCCGGGAGACCGATGCAGGTGTTGTCCCGATTGCCCGTTTGCAAGAAGGCGATTATTTTGGACATATTCCTTTCCTTGACTTGGGACATGAGCCTTATTCGGCATCCATATTCGCATCGGCAGATCTTAAATTAAGTTCCATGGACCCGCAAGAACTCCAGGAAGAACATGACAAGCTTTCATCAACTTTAAAAAACATATTAACTCATCTCTCAACTAGCATTTCCGTTACCACGCTGATTGCATGTGATTCTTATAAAAAAGTAGTTGGCGTTAAATCAAAATGATATTATATCGCAACTCCTATCTCGCTGCGGCGGAAGAATCACGATGCCTTGTGTGGCAGATCTTTTGCCGCTTGGCTTGAAAACATTCCAACAACACAATTGGGAACTAAATGACATGACCTCTGAAAACCAAAGAAAACACGAGCGTATCCCGTCACTTAATCTGTCATATGTCTGCCTTGATGAGAACAACAATATAGTCAAGCAGGGAATGGGCAGAACGTTAAACATATCCGAGTCAGGGATTTTGCTGGAGACTCATTTCCCGATAGAGTCGAAATATCTGGTAATCTTGACAATTGCTTTGGAAGAAGATTTGCTGGAAATAAAGGGAAAGCCCATTCATGACCGATCAAATGAAACGGGTAAATTTGAAGTAGGGATTGAGTTTCTTGAACCTGACCATGAATCAATCCGTCTTTTAGAAAAATTTGTCAATAAGGATGAATCCCAGAATAAATCCACCCGTGCAGAAGAAGCATAATCATACAACCACGATATAAAAAAAATAAGGACGATGGTCGATGAAAACACCTGTCAGCATAACAGATTTTAAGGATTTAAGCCTGATCGGGCGAGGAAAGCATAACAGATTTTCAGGATTTAAACCTGATCGGGCGAGGAAAGGTCAGAGATATCTACGATCTTGGAGAAAACCTTTTGATGGTGGCTACCGATCGAATTTCCGCATTTGATGTAGTTATGCCGGATCCTGTTCCGGATAAGGGGATTATTCTAACCCAGATATCTCTTTACTGGTTTGAAAAAATGAAGCCGATCATCGAAAATCATGTGATATCAGCAAATGTAGATGATTATCCTGCAGCCTGCCGACCCTATGCGGAAACCTTACACGGCCGCAGTATGCTGGTGAAAAAAACAGAACCTCTGTCGATCGAGTGTGTCGTCAGAGGCTATATATCCGGATCCGGATGGAAATCCTATCAGGAAACCGGCGATGTTTGCGGGATCCATCTGCCTGAGGCTTTGCGGGAATCGGATAAGTTGCCCGAGCCGATCTTCACCCCCTCGACAAAGGCAGAACAGGGGGCCCATGATATCAATATCGATTTTGCAGAATCAGAAAAAAGAATTGGAAAAGACTTAGCCTCAAAGGTAAGAGATCTGAGCCTTGCCATCTATAAAAAAGGCTCTGAGATGGCCGCGGAGAAAGAGATTATCATCGCCGACACCAAATTCGAATTTGGCCTTTTGGGAGAAAAACTCATTCTCATTGACGAAGTATTGACCCCGGATTCATCCAGGTTCTGGCCCAAGAATACCTATCAACCCGGCGGCTCGCAACAAAGCTTTGACAAGCAATATGTCAGAGACCATCTGCTGTCCATCAAATGGAATAAGCAACCGCCCGCCCCTTCGCTACCGGAAGATATCATTCGAAACACGCGGAAAAAATATCTGGAAGCGCTCACTCAACTGACCGGTGACAGTTACGGGCTTTAGAGTGACTATTGACCATTTAACTAAATGCGGAAATCAACTGTCCAATCAGCTCATTATCAATCTATAACGCTGTCAGGGATTGACCTGGCCGACGATACATTTCGCATAACCACCCGGACAGATGTCGATGATCTGCTGGCATCCATTCAATACGATGGCCTCATAGCTCCGCCTTTGCTGATCAAAAAAGATTCCGCCTTTATCATTATTTGCGGTTTTCGCCGTATCACAGCCTGCCTGAAACTGAATTGGAAGGAAATCACCGCACGTATCCTGAACCCAGACATAAGTACTCTCGATTGTCTGCGCCTGGCTATTGCCGAGAATGCTCTCCAAAGATCTCTGAATCTCATCGAAACATCCCGGTGTCTCCAGAAGCTTTCACTATTTTTTACCGACATCAGGCATTTGACAGAATCGGTATCAAGCCTCGGATTACCCGACAATCCATCGATCATTGACAAAATCAAAAACCTCAGTCTTCTTCCGAGCCCTATCCAAAAAAGTATCCTGGACGAAACCATCTCACTCGCGATGGCGAAGGAACTGGAATCGTTGGAGACTGACTGCGCAATAGCCTTTGCCCGGTTATTTGATCAGCTAAAAATAGGACTCAACAAACAAAAAGAAATCGTTACCTGGGTCAAAGAAATCGCACGGCGGGAGGGTCTTTCTACGAAAGAGGTAATGGAAGACAAACATTTCGTTGAAATTATGACCCACCGAGATCTTGATCGCGGCCAAAAAAGTCGCAAATTACGCTCCTTTTTGCGGAAACGCAGATATCCGAGAATTGCCGAGTTCGAAAAAATATTTAAGATTCATCACAAAAATCTTAACCTGGGCAATCACATCAAATTAATCCCTCCAAAGGAATTTGAGGCCACTATCTACGGATTGAATATGACATTCACCAATCTTGAGCACCTCAAAACCCTTCAAACCAGATTGAATACAATAATTCAACACCCCGATTTAAAAAAAATACTGAGCCGTTAAGATCACCATCTGGGCCAGGCAGTGTAAGTCGATGTCAACGACCTGGGTGCTCACAGCCTTGCCCTCCTGGTGGAGTTAAAATTCACGGAACCGAAATATGGACATGAATTTTTCTTTATAAATTCAATCAACGTTTTAGTTTGAAGATGCTTTCTTTTGGCAATCGGAATTAAGCAGCCGGCATCTTATTCGACGGTAGTGTTCTTCACTCAATAATAATATATGAATTCTTAATAAATTGAATATTTATTACTTGACAAAGATGATCTATCCTTTATAGTTAAGATTATCAAATAAATTTACTTCATAAGATTATGGGAATACAGGAAAGAAAACAACGAGAACGTGAAAGAAGACGCCAACAGATCATCGTGGCTGCCAAGCGGGTATTTTCTGAAAAAGGGTATTCCAAATCCACCATGGAAGATATTGCCAGGG
>CAMYLH010000424.1 GCA_947259065.1 uncultured Desulfobacterales bacterium | reverse complement strand
TATTATTTTGAAATAGATCTAATCTGTTGGTCTTTCAATTTGTTGAATCACACGAGGGTAAGTTTTTGCAAAAATTGGCGTTACACTAATCGCTAGCGTATAGACAGCCTTTGCTTTAGTCGTTGTCTTGACAGATTTTGCGGCAGGTTTTTTCGCTTTACCGAGTTCAGCTGCCAATTTTTCAGTTTGCTCGGCCAGTTTCGTTAATTTATTGCTGATTACTTGTAGATCCTTGGTCATTGTCATTTTGTTTTCCTCCTCCACTTTTAAGATTAAAATTTGGTTTGATAACAGGACGTTAAAGAATAGCCTTGGTTGTAAGGGTTCCTAACTAATTAATTTAACTATCAAAGTTAGTATTTGTCAAGAAAATAAGTAGGTTATCTGTCTAATATTCTTGACAATTTAATCTGATTCTGGGAAACTAGTTCCTGATTGACCCTGGAGATACAACCATTGATCAATAGGGAGAGCATATTAATGGATCATAAAAACCCTGTTTCCGGTATTGGAGGCGGGGTTTTTATTTCTAATTCAGTTTTTATGAATATACTGGCTTTGGTTTCTATAAACATTTTGTTTTTAAACTAAGGAGTCGAATTATGTTCTGCAACAAGCGGTGGTTATACCAGATGGCATTAATGGCTGTCATTTATCTATTCTTCAATATACCCGTGATCGAAGCTGCTTCTTATAAAATTTTGGTTGTCATGAGTTATGAAGAAGAAAATCCATGGTGTATCCAGATAAAAGAGGGGATTGATTCTGTTTTCACAGGCGACGGCGAAATAAAATATTTTTATATGGACACGAAGAAAAATTTTGAGGATGGCGTGCGGAAGGCGAAAGAAGTTTATGAATTATATAAGCGATTCCGGCCAGACGGTGTAATCGCAGCGGATGATAACGCCCAGAGCATGTTTGTATTACCCTATTTAAAGGACAAAGTTAAAACACCGGTAATGTTTTGCGCGGTTAATGCGGAACCTGAAAAATATGGTTACCCGGCTTCAAATGTATCAGGGGTTTTAGAACGCGATTTTATCAGCGAATCAATCGCGTTTGCAAAACAGCTGGTCCCTTCCATTAACACGGTCGGATTTCTTGCCAAAGACAGCCCTTCCGGTCGGGCGATTCTAAAGCAGGTTAAAATTGAATCGGATAACTATTTGGCGAAGTTCGCAGGTTTCAAATTAGTGAAAACCATTAAAGAGACTGTCGCGGTGCTCGATGAGTATAAGAAGACATGTGACGCCATATTCATTACTTCTACAAACGGCATCTTGGATACCAACGGCAACCCATTAGACAATGAACAGGTAACCAGGACCGTAGCAGAATTCTATAAAAAACCTTTGATCGGTGCCAACGATTTTCATGTGCGATACGGGGTTTTATGCGCGGTTGTCAAATCGGGGAATGCCCAAGGAAGAATGTCAGCGGAGATGCTGTTAAAAGCGATAAAGGGCACAGCCATCAAACATATTCCTATAACTGTAAATAAATACGGCAGACGGATGTTAAATGTAACGGTGATGAAAGAACTGGGGATTAGACCTAAACGAAGGGTTTTAGTCGGCACGCAATTGGTAAAAACATCTGAAAATAACAAATGATCAACCCATTTTAAGTGAGCTGCATTTTTCTTAGATCATAAATTACCGCTGAAAGAGGTCCAAATGAATCGCATCGCACAATTATTCAAAGGGAGTATTGTCACTAAGGTAATTTTATTGATTGCTCTTATCATAATATCAGTTGGGGCAATTCTAGCTGTAAACACAATATCCTTTTTTTATGTGAAAGATTCACTGGAGTTGATAATTGATCGCGATGTCGGACAGGTAATCGAGAATACGAAAATCAATGAAAATTTGAGAAATACGATTGTTGTCAGCGACCTGTTGATCAATACGTTTGCTGAACGCGAAGACACTTTAACGCAGGAGAAAGATCGACTAATCGATAATATAAAAGCTGACATAAGATCCTTAAAACTAGCTGAAACTACCTCGAAAAATATTTTTCAAGAATACATTGAAAAGTTAAATAAGCTATTCGATCAATGCGCAGCGATTAATGGAATTTTAAAAGAAATAAATACCACCGAAAAATCACTGGACATCGAGCTGTCTATTTTAGATGAGATCGTAGTTGAAAAAGAATTGACAGTTGCAGTTGAAGACAGCGAAGAAGCAGAATCTATAAAACAATTAGCAATAATGCTACCGGGCTACCGTGAAATTTTTTTTGAAATAATTTTTGAATTTATCAACATGAAGCATGCCCATTTAGAGACCAATGAAATTAATCAGAAACGCGAGCAAAAAATACTATCATTATTAGAAGAATTTGATATCGGGCTTAGCGCAATGCCAATTGCGTGGAAAGAAATCATTCCTTACGTCCGAAATCTGATGGAATTGACGTCGCGATATAAATTTCAAATTGCCAAAATATTTAAAAGCATGCGAGATTTTCATGATCAACTTGGTGTTTTAAAGCTTATAGAACAACAGGTGGTTGCTGAAACTTCGATGATCAATAATCAGATCATCAAAAATACTTACGCTATTCGCAGAGACACCTCAAAAAACATCACGTCAAGTATCAAAACCACAATATTTTTGTCCAGCATCATCATTTTAATCCTTGGTGTTTTAGGCGTATTTACCGTGAGACTGGTTCAGCCCATCAAAAGGCTAAGTATCGGGGCTGAGAAAATTGGGGCTGGAGATCTAAATTTCAACGTTAAAATAGACTCAAATGATGAAATTGGACATCTTACCGAATCCTTTAATCGCATGACATATAATCTACGTGAAACGACTGTTTCCAAAGAATATGTTCAGAATATCTTAACAAGTATGAATGAAACTTTGATCGTATTAAGCCCACAAGGACACATACAAACGGTAAATCAAGCTGCCTGCAACCTATCAGGTTATAAAGCGGAGGAACTTGTCGGAGAATCTGCAGCAAAATTTTTTGGAGAGATTGAAGGCAGAAACACTACACAGAAAAAATTGAATCATAAATCGGGGATTGAAAAATTAGTCCAGCAACAGTTTATCAAAAATAATGAAAAAACATTTTTGGGTAAAGATGGCCGCGAGATTCCGGTACTTTTCTCTGCTTCTGCCATGTTAGACAAAGATGAAAACATTCAAGGGATTGTTTGCGTCGCCTCTGACATTACGGAACGCAAACGGATAGAAGCCGAGTTGGCTGCTGAAAAAGAACGCCTGACAGTAACCTTGCGAAGTATCGGCGATGGGGTTATTTCAACCGATTTACAAGGAAGAATCACCTCGGTCAACAAAGTGGCGGAAGAGCTGACGGGTTGGAAAGAAGATGAAGCCATTGGCAAGACACTTACCAAGGTTTTTCATATCGTAGATGAGTTTAATCGAAAACGTTGCGAAGACCCTGTGCGCAAAGTAATGGAAACTGGCGGGGTTGTAGGCCTGGCCAATAATACGATACTCATCGGCAAGGATGGAAAAGAACATGTCAT
>CAMYLH010000423.1 GCA_947259065.1 uncultured Desulfobacterales bacterium | reverse complement strand
GGAAATAACAAATTACAAGCACCAAATGACAAATAAATTCCAAATTACAATATCCAAATCTCAAATAAGATCAAAAGCCAATTGTTTGGAATTTTGAAATTCGGTCATTGTGATTTGCCCTTCGACCTAGCTCAGGGTGGTGGTGAGCTTGTCGAACCGTTTGTCATTTGTGTTTTGTTATTTGATATTTTTTAATTGCTGAAACCTGACATCTATGAAATTGTAAATCGTCCTTCGTCATTCAAGCGGAGCTTTCTCCAATTTTACGCCGCATGTCTTCCAGCCCGCTGCACCCGGTGTTGTCATGTCGGACAGACTGAAGAGACACATGGCCTCATTGTCGTTAAATCCTGTCGGTACAAAAATATGACCCTGCCGTAACGACGTTTTAAGACGGATCTTTCTTTTTAGGACACCAAATCTCGAGCGAACCAGAATGGTATCATCATCCTTCAGATCGAGGCTTGCGCCGTCTGCCGGCGAAATTTCCAATTTTCCGGTGAATTCAAATTCCTGAATACGATCCGAAGCCTGGGTTCTGGTACCGCTTCCCAGATGGTATCTCAGCGATCCAACAATTGCCGTAAACGGATAGTCCGTATCGACCGGGTCATCTCCGGTGGAAACTACCGGGTAGAAGGTGATCGAGCCTTCTGCGCCCCGGGCTTCAAAAAGGGCCTTGTCGCTGGTCGTTTGGATCCAGGTGTGCTCCGACCCGTTCAATGAGCCGTACATAGGGACGAAGTGTCGAATTTCCTGTCTTATCTTTGCAAGGGATCCATACGGATTACCACTACCAAGCCCGGCTGACAGCAGATCGAGTATTTCCCAATCCGGTTTGGCTTTGGCCGGGGGAGGTGTCACCGCTTTGAAATATTGAATTCTGCCTTCTAAATTGGTAACGGATCCTTCCTTTTCACTGATCGCCGCAGCCGGCAGGACGACATCAGCGATCTGAGACGTTTCGCTGTCGAGAATATCCTGCACCACGATGAACTCTAAATTATTAAGCGCTTTTTTCACCCTGTTGCGCTCCGGCAAGGCGCGCAGAGGATTTTCACCCATAAGGTACAATGCTTTCAAGCTTCCTCGTTCAGCCGCTTCGATCATCTTTGCCAAATTGAGCCCAGGGTCCGGTGAAATATTTACCTTCCAGTTTTTCTCCCAATTTTTCCTGGCGGAATCGTTAGCGATGGATTGACGACCGGGCAAAAGATCCGGTACCGTGCCCATATCCATGGCTCCCAGCTGATTGTTTTCTCTGGCGAGAAAATAAACTCCTGCCCCGGCACAACCGAGGCTTCCGGTTATCAGGGAAAGATTGAGAATAGCACCCAATGTATGGGAACCATTTTTTTGCTGGGTGACGCCCTGTCCGATGACGATGGCTATTTTTTTTCCTTGCAATAACTCAGCAGTCTTGTTCAGGGCGGCCATTTCCAGATGCGTCAGGCGGCTTATTTTTTCCATATTAAGGGACGACAGACCGTATCGAAACAGGCTGAAGCCCTCGGTGTATTGATCTACAAATGAAGAATCGTAGGCCTTTTTTTCATGAAGTATTGCCGTCAGGCCGTTGATCAGTTCGAGGTCGGTTTGGGGTTTTATGGAAAGCCAGATGGATGCTATGGATGCCAGTTCCGTTTTTCGAGGATCCACCACTATCAAAGGGACACCCTGCCGGGCCGCTCTTTTGAGATAATAGCCGGCAACCGGGACAGAATGACTGGGATCCGCCCCCAGGATTAAAATGACTTCCGCTTTTTCGAGATCGGCAAGCCGGTTTTTACGATATCCGCCTCCCGTTTTTTCATCAAATACCTTCAGCAGGGATTGCCCGGATAGGTAACCGCCATTGTCGATGTTATTGGTTCCGATCTGAACCCGGGCGATTTTTTGAAAGAGGTAATTTTCTTCGTTGGTACATTTAGATGAACCACAGAATGCAATGCTTTGCGGGCCGTACACCGTCTTAATTTCGACCAGGCGATCTGCAA
The DNA here is from genome assembly GCA_947259065.1 of uncultured Desulfobacterales bacterium. Lineage (GTDB taxonomy): Bacteria > Desulfobacterota > Desulfobacteria > Desulfobacterales > JAFDCJ01 > JAFDCJ01. The sequence continues at coordinate 1,520 of CAMYLH010000423.1, read as the reverse complement.
TTAACGCCAGCGCCTTATCCCAGGAGACCGGAACCAGCTCATCATTTTCGCGGTTGCCGTTTTTGCGGCCCATTGGACCAATTAATCGCCGGGGCGAATTTAAAAAGTCATGGGCAAAGTGTCCCCGGACACACAGGGTAGCGCCATTTACGCTTCGAGGCAGTTGGGCAGGGTTTACCTCGATAATTCGGTTGTCCGCAGTGCCCATAGCCAGGTTGCAGCCGACGGAACAAAAACCGCAGATGGACATTGATTCATCCTCGGGACTGCTTACGTAGCGGGTATTTTTGGCAGATAGCGCACCGGTTGGACACATACTCACGCAAGTGCCGCAAAATGTGCAGGTAGACTGCTCCAATCCCAATTCATGCGCGGTAGCAGGGCGGGATTTAAAGCCGCGCATATTATAATCGATGGCGCCGACCGCCACCAGTTCATGGTCGGCCCGGATGCATTTGCCGCAGAGGATGCACTTGCTCAGGTCTCTGATGATAAACGGATTTGCCTCTTCATAGGGTTTGTAATTGGGCATGTGGTAAAGATTCGTTTCGCCTACGCCCAATTGAGCCGCAACCCATCGCAGCTGGCAGCGGTTTCCCTTACTGCAGAGAATGCAGGACTCCGGATGTTCTGCGATCATCAGGCGGGCGATGTTGCGACGATGTTTGATGATGCGGGGGCTGGCGGTTTGAAGAACCATATCCGGGGCTGTGGGAGTGACACAGGAAGCCATGAGTCGTCCGGTTTTTTCATCTTCCACCAAACACATACGGCAGGCGCCGAACGGTTTTAGCTCGGGATGGTAACAGAGCCTGGGTATTTTTATGCCATTTTGTTCAGCAGCCTCTAAAATACTCGTATCGGCAGAACAGATGATTCTCTTACCGTCAATTGTCAAAGCGATAGTTTCCAATTGACCCACTCCTTCTATGCTAGGTTAGCCCGTTTGTCCGTTGAGCCCGTTGGCCCGTGTGCCCGTTGGTCCGTTGAGCCCGGGCGCCCTTTAATACAACCGGCTAACGGGCTAACCGGCTCAACGGGCCAACCTCAATTTATTTCAGCTTGGCTGCATCAAGGTACAGTTTGAGTTTTTCCTCGCCTCCGATGGTGATAATATGAACACCCTGGCAGAGGTCTTTAAGACCGGAGACGATATCGGAAAAAATTTCAACACTGGCCTTTTGTCTGTTTGGAGCGCGGGCCAGTTTTTGGATAATCCATTCAGGGACCAGGCCGGATCTAAGATGACGATTGAGAAAGCGGGCCATCCCGGCTGTTCGCAATATCATGACTTCCGCAATCACAGGCACGCCGAAGGTTTGAGCCTGTTTTAAAAATCTTGCAAATAAATCGACATCGAAAACCGGCGTTGTCAAAAAGTATCCGGCACCGATTTTGGTCATTTCCTCCATTTCTTTCATTTCCAGATCCGGAACATTTTTTCCCCATGAGGATTCGACCCCGGAACCCAATAGGAAATCGGCCTTGGATCTAAGCGAGTCTCCCTCCACGGTTTCACC
>CAMYLH010000422.1 GCA_947259065.1 uncultured Desulfobacterales bacterium | reverse complement strand
CGCGATCGAAAAGAAAACCGTCAACGAGATCATCATGGGTTTGGTGCTGCCATGTGGTTACGGACAGAATCCGGCAAAACAAGCGGCGGTCATGGCCGAAATGCCATGGGAGGTGGAATGCTTCACGGTCAATAAAGTCTGCGGCTCCGCTCTGAAATCCGTAATGCTGGCGGCTCAGGCTATCCAGACAGGGGATGCTGATGTGGTTGTCGCCGGGGGTATGGAAAATATGACTATGGCTCCTTATTACCTGGAAAAAGCCCGCTTCGGCTTTCGCATGGGTAACGGCACCTTGCAGGATTCCATGGTCCATGACGGTCTGTGGGATATTGTCAATGATTTTCATATGGGCATATCCAATGATTTGTGCTCTGAGAAGTACCATGTCAGTCGCGAGGATCAGGATCGATACGCTGTAGAATCTTATGCCAGAACTTTAACGGCAATCAATTCCGGGCGATTTGAAGATGAAATCGTGCCGGTTCAAATTCCTCAACGTAAGGGAGATCCGGTGTCGTTCAAGCGAGATGAATGCCCCCGGGAAACCTCCTTTGAAGCGCTCGCAAAAATGAGACCTGCGTTCCAAAAGGACGGTTTTGCCACCGCCGGCAATGCCTCGATCATCAGTGATGGTGCCGCCGCCGTGGTAGTGATGTCCAGAGAAAAAGCCGATGAATTGGGATGCAGTGTAATTGCCACGATCGGAGCTCAGGCATCCGCCGGTCTTGACATGAAATACGTACTGGTGGCACCGATCTTGGCAATTCCAAAGTGCTTGCGCAAAGAAGGGATCTCTATAGAAGAAGTCGACTTATTTGAAATCAATGAAGCTTTTAGCGGTTCAACCGTGGCGGTATTAAAAGAATTGGAACTGGATCCTTCTATCGTTAATGTCAACGGCGGCAGCGTTGCCCTCGGCCATCCCATCGGTGCCAGCGGCTGCCGGGTGCTGGTGACCCTGTTGCATGAGATGGTCAGACAGGATAAAAAGACCGGTCTGGCATCCCTGTGTCTGGGCGGCGGTGAGGCTGTGGCGATGGTCGTCAAAAGATAGATAGTTATTCGTTAACCAATAACAAATAACGTTTCGATAGGAGAGGAGAGGGTGATGGAAATCAAAACATGGTGATACCGGGCATCGCCACCTCGGATGAGACCTTTAAAACCACCTGGGTGCTGTCAGAAAAGTTCGGTAAAACCCCGGCCAAAGCCAATGACTACCCGGGTTTTATTGCCAATCGGATCCTGCTGCCGATGATCAATGAGGCCGTCTATTGTCTATATCACGGTGTCGGAACCCGTGAAGATATCGATACCGTCATGAAACTCGGCATGAATCATCCCATGGGTCCATTGGCACTCGCAGATTTAATCGGGTTGGATACCTGCCTGGCCATCATGGAAACCCTTTATGATGGGTTTAAGGATTCGAAGTATCGTCCCTGTCCGCTGTTAAGAAAGTACGTCGAAGCCGGCTGGCTGGGAAGAAAGACGGGCAAGGGATTTTACGAGTATAAATGAAATGAGGTTCGCGCGTAAGTCGGTTGAGCCGGTTTGCCCGTTGGCCGGTTGTCTGAATCGGTCAAATTTCTATGTAAACCGGATAACCGGCTCAACCGGAGATTGGAGGAACTATGCCAAGGCGAAAAAAGGCCATGCCGGTACCTGTCGGTAAAAAAATCAAAACGGCCAGGACAAGAAAAAAGTTTACCCTTGAACACATCGCCAATGAAACCGGATTTTCGACAGAGTATATAAAGGAAGTCGAATCAGGCAAAGCCATCCCACCGGTGGGGGCCTTGCTGCAAATCGCCAGGGCGCTGGAGATTGATTCGGGATCCCTGCTCAAAGAACCGGAATCGAAGCTGCAAAGCCGGATTAAAGCACATACCAAGCGCACGGATAACTACGCCTACACGACGTTGACGCCGGGAGCAGAAAACAAGCACCTAAAAGCGTTTCGCGTACTTATTGAAGCACAACAGGATCACAAAGGCGTTGATTACCACCACGAGGGTGAAGAGTTTGTGTACGTGCTGTCCGGTAAAATCGAGGTGGTCGTGGGTGAGCACATCAATACCCTGGGAGAGGGAGAATCACTTCATTTTAACTCGGGAATCCGGCACAAACTAAGAAGCGTCAGCGATGAAACGGCAGAACTGGTTGTGGTCATTTACTCGCCGTAACGCGTTGAATGCCTAAATTGCCTAAACTTTAGGCATTTAAGCGGGAGCATGCCATGTCTTTTAAGCTTACAGAAGAACAACTCATGATCCAGTCCATGGTCCGGGATCTGGCCAGAAACGAATTTGCGCCCAAAGCCATGGAGCGTGATAAGACCAAGGAATTTCCGGCTGATAATTTAAAAATGCTGGGGGAACTGGGACTTATGGGAATGATGGTTCCGCCCGAATACGGCGGTTCGGGAGCCGACAGCGTCAGTTATGTAGTGGCACTTGCCGAGGTGGCCTATGCCTGCGCCTCGACAGCGGTGGTCATGTCGGTGCACAACTCCATTGTCTGTGAAAGCATATTGAGATCCGGAACCGAAGATCAGAAAAAAAAATATCTGCCACGCTTGGCGTCCGGTGAGGTCCTCGGTGCCTTCGCGTTGACGGAACCCAATGCCGGCTCCGATCCATCGAGGCAAACCACCAAAGCGGTTTTCGAGGGTGACAGTTATGTAATAAACGGCACCAAACGGTTCACGACCACCGGCAAAAATGCAGGCCTCGTTATTGTGACCGCTAAAACGGATGAAACAGCAGGCCACAAAGGAATCAGTGCATTTATAATTGAACGGGATACACCGGGCCTGACCGTGGGTCCCCTGGAAGATAAAATGGGTTTACGGGCGTCCGACACGGCTGATCTTATCTTTGAAGATTGCCGAATCCCGGCCGAAAACCGATTGGGAAATGAAGGCGACGGTTTTTTAATCGCCATGACGGGTCTAGACGGCGGCCGCATCGGCATTGCTGCGCAATCCCTGGGAGTAGCTAAAGCAGCCTTTGACGCCGCAGTCCAGTATGCGCGGGAAAGGGAGCAATTCGGCCGCACCATATCCAAGTTTCAAGGATTGCGCTGGATGATCGCCGACATGGCAACAGAGATCGAAGCCGCCAGGCTGATGATGCTTTCGGCGGCGGAGATGAAGGACAACGGAGAGAATTACACCCTGCAAGCCTCAATGGCCAAACTTTTTGCTTCGGAGATGGTCAACCGCATCACTGCAAAAGCCATCCAAATCCATGGCGGCTATGGTTTTACCAAAGAATACCCGGTGGAGCGTTACTACAGGGATGCCCGCGTCTTTACCATATATGAAGGAACCTCCGAAATCCAACGGGTGGTGATTTCGAATCTTATTTTTCGGGATAAGCGCAAACTCTAAATCAGAGGACAGAAGTCAGATTACAGATGACCGAGGACGGAATAGTGAAGTCAGATAATTCCCACTTCTGATTTCTATCATCTGCCATCTGTCTTCTAAAGCCTGACACCCGAAACCTGACACC
>CAMYLH010000421.1 GCA_947259065.1 uncultured Desulfobacterales bacterium | reverse complement strand
AGAGGTTTGAAATCCAAGCTAAATTCTTAGATTATTGAACCCTGCCATTTTTTTATTTTGAGATGAAAGCTTTAGTGTTTTTCCTTTTATTTGGTATCCTATTTATCGCGGGGGACCATAGCCATGCCGACACCACCGTCGAGGAAAGGAAAACCGCAATGATCGATATCCAGCAAACCGGCCAACGACTTGAGGCGCATCTTCGAGCCCTGACGAAAACCATCGGGGAACGCAGCGTGCGGTATCCTGAGAACCTTACAAAGACCGCCGGGTATATCCAATCATTTTACGAAAATATCGGAATTGCGGTACATGCAGAACCATACGATTACGCCGGTTTCAAAGTTGCTAACGTGGTTGCCGATATTTCATCCGGCCCAAAGCCTTCCCGTCGATACCTGGTGGGTGCCCATTACGATTCGGTTTCCGGCACCGTGGGGGCGGATGACAACGCCAGCGCGATTGCCGTGCAGTTGGAGACCGCCAGGGGAGTCAAGACATTGTTTGAGCGCAAAGACCTCGATTTAGCGGTGACCTTTGTTTCCTTTGCCCTGGAAGAACCGCCGGTTTATGGCACCCGCTACATGGGCAGCCGGGTTTACGCGGAAAAGGCACGCAAAACACAGGAAAAAATTGACGGAATGATTTGCCTGGAAATGGTAGGCTATGCCTGCTATGAGCCGGGGTGCCAGAACTATCCATTTCCGCTGGAATTTTTCGGATATCCTAAAGAAGGGAACTTTATCGGTATCGTCGGTAACTTCAAATCAGGGGACTTCACCAAGGCTTTGTTTAAAGCATTTCAAAAAAACCCGCAACTTCCCGTAGTCAAATTAAGGATTCCGCTCAACGGGAGGATCCTTCCGGCTGTCAGGCTCAGTGATCACGCCTCTTTCTGGGACCAGGGATTTAAGGCGGTCATGATCACGGACACTGCATTTTTTCGCAACCCCCACTATCATCGACCCTCGGATACCATGAAAACGCTGGATTATCGCTTCATGGCCGAGTTAGTGGAAAGCCTGCTTCTCTTTTTCAATTCCCATCAAATCGGGCATTGAACAACCTCCTGGTTCAACCTGGAAAGGCGATAAAATGCTGAATTCGCTTTTTCAATGGCATCATTTTTCTTGACATTAATTCTTGACGCATAGTATGCCAGCATACTAGCGAGCTTATATACTTAGAATATACCTTTTCGAGCTTTGCGATTTTTTAGTCGGCATGAGTTGGAAGATGGATATATAAAACATGCAAATTCAATCCATACCATTATTCGTTCAGGTTGCTGAAACCATTAAGACCAGGATATTTAACCATGAATACGGGCCAGGCGACCCTATCCCTTCAGCCAAAGAATTGGAAAATGAATTCAAGGTCAGCAACATCACGATCCGCCGGGCGATGGACCTGCTTTCAAGGGAAGATTACATCGTCCCCAGACGAGGTATGCGAGCATTAGTTGCTGAGCGAATAAACGATGTGGTTGAAATCGAGATCACCGGTGACTTTAGGGCCTGGGTTGATATGGCGATTGGACGAAAATTAGGAATCGTTGCCGAGATAATAGATAGACAGGTCATTGCCTGTCCAAAACCGATTCGTGAGATCCTTGCTCTTGATCCTGCGGAGAAGGTAGAGCGAATCAGGAGAGTTCGAAAACTAAAAGAAAATCCAATCTCATATTATATTAATTACGGTCCAAGTCGTTTATTTACGAAACTTTCAAACCGGGAGATAGAAAGCAAGACGTTTATTGAAATATACCAGGAGGTCTGCAAGCTCAATCTAAAATCTATGGAACAAAGGGTGCGGGCAGCAAGTGCCGATATGGATCTGGCCGGCATTTTACAAGTAAATTTTGGCTTTCCCCTATTTTTTGTTCAGAACGTATACTACTCCGAGAAGGGAATTCCAATGGCAGTCACTTATATGTACTACCGCTCAGACCGTTACGTTTATACTGTCAAAAGGAATTTATAACTCCCTTCATAAGCCACCGGCTCCGCCGGTGAGAATTGAAAAGGTTCTACCGTTACCGGGTGATCACGGCTTATTGATCGAAAGCTGAACTATGCCGGCGGCTTATGAAGGGAGTTGCAATATTTGCGTATAACAGAACTCGGAAAACAGTGTTTTATAATCATTAAAGATTTAATGCATCTATGTTCAACAAAAGATGAGGCAGGAGGCCTAAAATGACGAATACCTATCGGATCGCTGTGATCCCGGGAGATGGTACGGGATTGGAGGTTGTCAACGAGGGGCGCAAAGTGCTGCAAGTCGCGGCAGGCAAATATGGATTCAATTTGGAGATAACCGATTTTGATTTCGGCGGTGACTATTATCTTCGAACCGGGGAGGTGCTGCCCGAGGACGCTGTGAACGTGCTTCGCGGATTCGACGCCATTTATCTGGGCGCCATCGGACACCCGGATGTCAAACCGGGCATACTGGAAAAGGGCATTTTACTGCGACTTCGTTTTGAGCTGGATCAATACATCAACCTGCGCCCGGTGCGTCTTTATCCCGGAGTGGAGACACCCCTTAAAGACAAAACGCCAGAGCATATCGATTATGTGGTGATCCGTGAAAACTCAGGCGGCATCTACACCGGGACAGGCGGTGTTTCCATGAAAGGGACTGCCCATGAAGTGGCCGTTCAAGACATGGTTTACAACCGCTTTCAGGTGGAACGATGCCTTCGGTATGCTTTCGAGTATACCCGTAGATTCGGCAAAAAAGCGCGTGGCAGAGGCGATGCCAACACGTTGGGGTTGGTGGGCAAAACCAATGTACTCACCTATGTCTTCGATCTTTGGGAGCGGGTGTTCCACGAAATCGGCGAAAAGGACTATCCCGATGTGAAACGTGAATACTACCATGTGGATGCCACCTGCATGTGGATGGTCAAAAGTCCGGAGTGGTTCGACGTGTTGGTGACGTCCAACATGTTTGGCGATATCATCACGGATTTGGGCGCCGAAACCCAGGGTGGCATGGGCATTGCGGCGGGGGGCAACATCAACCCGGATGGGGTTAGCATGTTCGAGCCTATCGGCGGCTCTGCCCCTAAATATACCGGCAAAAATATCATTAATCCTCTGGCCGCCATCTGTGCCGGAGCCATGATGCTGGAAACCTTAGGGGAATCTGAGGCGGCCGGTGCTGTCGAAGATGCGGTCAAGGAAGTGACCGGCACCAAAATCAAAAGCCTTTCCGCCGGAAAGATGGGGTGTTCGACCAGCGAGGTCGGAGATCTGGTCGTCGATTATGTGCGTAAAAGCTAGTAACCCTTAAACGCGAAACCTTTAGCCTAACCCATAACAGAAGGAGGATCGGGTTGCTGATTATTTTATTTATTCTCGGTATCCCGGTCTGTGTCTCCATCGAATTCACAGCGATCATTCTGTTTATCATTTCCACCGCCGGACTTTACGGCTGGCTGCTGGTACGGCTTCAGATTCCCTTGACCCTGGCCGAAAGTGTCATCAAGCTGACGACAAATCCCAAGCTCCTGCTGGTC
>CAMYLH010000420.1 GCA_947259065.1 uncultured Desulfobacterales bacterium | reverse complement strand
CCTCCAAGAATAACACCTAAAATGGCGTTGGCGGGTATTCTTGCGCTGGGTATTTTAGGCAGACGTTTTCGGGAGGGCATGGAGCGCTGCTTTATGACACGCCACTTGATTGTGCCTTACTATTTGGGGTGGATACAAATGGAGGATACAGATCTATAGATGAAATTGACCGGTTGGGGGTCCCTGTCCCAACACATTTTGGTCATTTGAAGGCCGGGGAGGACCCTGTTGCTGCCTATGGACGAATTCGGGAAAAACTTCAAGCCACCATTCAATCTCAAGACGATGAAAAAAGTCTTTACCCTGATTTCGAGGTATGGGGGTGTATAAACCTTACAATGATTTTGGATTTTAGAAGTGCCTTTTATATGCGGCTGTTAGATGTGATAGATGTGAGGCAGAGATATAGCAAAATATTTTTGCCACCCAGACACAAAGTTAAATTATAATAAGCAGTTATTGTTTGTGTCTTGGTGCCTTGGTGGCTATTCTTTCCGGTTTATCCGGGTTAGGGAGTAATCCACTTGAAGGGCATCGGCCATCCTGTATCTTTCCGGCATGCTCAAGTTCGCATTGGTCTCTATGCTTGTTTGCTTCTTCCATGCTTCGAAATTTAAATATTCCTTTTGAATAAGAGACAGGGAGAAGCTTGTTGGCAAAGTTCCAAAGATCAGCCACTTTTCTGAAATATGCTTCATCAGGATGAAAATTCCATAAAGCTCTTTCAGCCTCTTCAAACGTTTTGTATTTATAAACCGGCATATTATTTCCTTTAAGCGTTCACAGGCCAGGGTTTTTCAGCTTTTTTAATAATTTATTTTTGGCCAGGCTCGTTCAATAGTTTTGCTTCGATTAGTTTTTTCAAAAAGATTGCATCAATTCTATCTTTATCGCGGATAGAATCTTTTTTAAGTCGGAATAAGGACTCAGGTTTTGCGATCTTAATTTCAATACCCTGATAGTCGATGGTTTCGTATTTCAAATCTTCGAAAGTAGCCAGTTCACCTACACGCGCCATGATATCAATATAAAATTCATTGGGTGTACCATAGCGGATTACCGGAAATTTGTACAATTCTGGGAGCGTAATTTCTTCGATGGCATTATCCTCAAAAACCGTATGCAATGCCTTTCTGAGTTTGTCAATATTTTCAGGATTCATTCTAACAAGAATGTCTATATCGCGGGTTAACCTTTCCATACCATGCAGGATTACAGCAACCCCTCCGATAAGAACGTAATCCACTTTTTTTTGACCAAGAGCTTTAAAAACTTCTAAAAATTCTTTGAATTGATCTACCATGGAAATTTCCAACTTGATATTCAGAATAATGATCGTTCTAAATCTGTTACCTTACAAATAATAAAAACTCAACAAAAAATCAATCTCCTTTTTGTCCAATGTCCTTATATATTTAACGTCTCGTAAATTATACAACGTATAGAAATTATAGTTAAGATAGAAGGCATCCGCCGGCGTACTGCTGATAGAAGGACGACGACGCGACAAGCAAGGCGCTAGCCGTATAAAAGTCCAATTCTGTTTGTTTTTGAAGCGATTGGGCTTTTTTTATACTGATCAACTTATGAAATTACTACGTTTCATGATTTTATGCTTCATCTGGCTGGCGACTATGGGCGCGATGGTCATCATGGCTCCATTGGGGAAACATGCTCATTTATATTCAGCGTTATTTGTCTTCGGCCATATCCTGATGGTTCTGATGGTATGGCTGTTTCCAGCAGGGTTAACATCCAACCGGGCGTTGGCAGGTATTTTGGCACTGGGAATTTTTGCCAGACTTATTTTTTTGCGGTATCCGGTGGCAAACGATGTGTTTCGTTACGTCTGGGAAGGCTATATCCAAAATCTCGGGTTTAATCCTTATAATTACTCACCCCTCAGCCCGGCTTTGGCGGTGGTCGCGCGCGGTGACCTTCACGCCATCTGGCAGCAAATCAACCATCCGGAATTTTCCGCTGCCTATCCACCTGTTGCCCTGTTGCTGTTCAGAATGCTTGCCTGGCTTCATCCAGACCCCTTCTTTTTTAAAGCCGTCATGATCGGGTTCGATATCGGTGTCATGATCATTTTGATGCTGATGATCAAACAGCGTGGGATTTTGCCGTCCCGGCTGCTTCTGTATGCCGCCAATCCGCTGATCCTTTTATATATCAGCGGGGAAGGGCATCTGGATATCATTCAGGTGTTTTTTTTATGCCTGGCGCTGTATCTAATCCTTTGGAAAAAGTCTCCGGTCACAGGTTTTTTGATGTTGGGTCTGGCAATCTTGTCGAAATATTTTGCTTTGGCAGCCTTGCCTTTTTTGGTGAACGGGGAAAACCGAACCAAAAGCCTCGCTGTATTAATACCTTTGGTACTATATATTCCTTTCATGGACGCCGGTGTCGGCATTTTTCAGTCCCTGAGTGAATTTGGGACTAATTTTCATTACAATGATTCCCTGACAGTATTGATTCGATATTTTTTCGGCGATCATGACGTCTTCATTTCTCTTGGTATGCTGGGGATCTGCCTTGTCTGGGTGTATTTGTTTGTCCATGATCAGCTGCGCAGTGTATATCTGGCTCTGGGCTGTCTGCTTGTTTTCCTTCCCACGCTTCATCCATGGTACCTTGTATTAATTGCGCCGTTTCTCGTTTTTTTCCCGTCACGGGCATGGCTGTATCTTCAAATGGCGGTTGCCTTTACCTTCCCTGTCAGTGCGATTGAATTCAACACCGGAGTGTTTCAAGAGATCTCTTGGCTTAAACTGTTTGAATACGTTCCCTTTTATGGTTTTCTTTTGTATGGACTTTTTAGGAACGGATTTCTTTTCCAAGATAAGACCTACGCCAAACCGACGTGTATTTCCGTAGTCATTCCTACCTTGAACGAGTCGAAAAGCTTGGTTCGATGCCTTGGCTCCCTGAAAAATCGCACGGCCTTGAATGAGATAATTGTGGCGGACGGTGGCTCCATCGACGGAACCCCGGCAATTGCTGCAAAACTGGGCGCCCGGGTGGTCAAAAGCCCGAAGGGCAGGGGGCTTCAAATCAGAGAAGGGGTTGACTCTGCTTCCGGCGATGTGATCGTAATTCTTCATGCGGACTGTATGGCTATAAAAGGCGTGTTTAAAAGGATACTCGAAAAGCTCGAGTCTGATCCCCACACAGTCGGCGGCGCAGTCGGGATGCAATTTGAAAGAAAAAATTCAAAAACCATGGTGATTGCTTGCTTAAATAATATGCGAACCTTTTTAACCGGGATCTCCTTCGGGGATCAGGCCCAATTTTTCAGAACCAATGCCCTCTCTGCTTCAGGAGGATTTCCGGCAATGATGCTGATGGAGGATGTTGAATTGTCATTGCGATTAAAAGCAGTCGGCAGGCTTGCTTATCTTCGAAAGGGGATCGTGGTGTCCGGAAGACGTTGGTCTGTCTATGGTTTTGCGTTCAAATTAATGACGGTATTCCATCTTTTTCCGCGTTATTTGATCTAACGAAGATTTTTCCGGAGCAACACCCTAATGC
>CAMYLH010000419.1 GCA_947259065.1 uncultured Desulfobacterales bacterium | reverse complement strand
CCAGGCTTAGGGGGCTCACTTAAAAAAATACTTCGAATTTTATACGCTGATTCATCCCGTCCGGCTGCGTTGCGAAAGCTTGGAATATGCAGATCTAACTGTTTTTTCGTGAACTGCCAGTCGGGTGCTTCAACGCTTACAATGGTGAACTTATTTTTTTTGAACCTTAAGCTCTTCGGTGGTTATGTATTCTCCCGCCACCTGGTGTGCTGCAATTTTGGCCGCGTAAGTGCAAGCACCAGGGATATCTTTTTTATCCACAAATCGGTTTGCGATATAAGCCGCTAGAAACACATCACCGGCTCCCGTTGGATCAACCGCGGTTTTAATTATGGCTGCGTCGTAATGAAATATGTCACCATTTTGCGTGTGGACAAATCCGCCTCTATCTCCCAAAGTAACGACGAATTCTTTAATTTCAAAGCAACGCACCAACTCCTCTAATGTCATTTGGTAAAAAGCGAGGATAGCCTGAACCTCGGCTTCATTGGCTTTGACGATATGCGCAAGCGTTAATCCGGTTGACATCTGAACTGAGACAGATCGATGTACTTTTTTATTTCTAACCATGCGAGTATAGCCCTGGACATCCAGGATAATCTTCAGATTTGAATGATGCAAGGATCTTAAAGCGGCAGCTTCAATATCCAGCGGATGCAGTGGTCCGAGATGCAGGCCATCAACTCGGTCAAATATTGACTGAATTTGGCCGATTTTAATTGATCCGGCTTGCTGCAGAAGTTCCTGGTAACGTATATCGCCCCTATTATGATTGACAAAGTAGGTGCTAAGGTTCGATTTTGCACTGAAGACCCGGATACCCTCGGCATGCAACGTACCCATAATTTCCAGGTCCTGCTCAGCTATGTTACTTATAATAAACACTGGAATGCCATGCCGGCGGTAGGTGATGCCGGCATAGGTGGTGACCCCGCCCAGTTTGAGAAAGCTGTGATCCGGGGCGACGATTTTGTCGATGGTCGTCGACACGATGATGCCAATGCCTTTTTTGAGCATGTTAATAACTTAACCTTTTAATTATAGAACAAACTTGCTAAGTTCTCAGCATGATCTATAACCTTGATGAATATCTCCGTCAACCGCTTAAGATAGGAAGCAAATCCATCGAAAAAAGGCTGGTTCTAGCACCGTTGACCATCCTCGGTAATATCGCCTTTCGTGAATTACTTTCACAATATGGCGGTTATGGCTTGCTGTTTTCCGAGATGTGCAGCGCAAAAACGGTTCCCCATGAAAACCGTTTCGTTTCTCCCTGTTTCAGATGGCGAGATGAAGAACGATCGCAACTGGTCTGTCAGATTTTCGGCGCCGACCCTTTGGAAATGGCCAAAGCCGCCCGCAGGATCGAAAGCGAAGGCTTATTCGGCGTGGACATAAATTTTGGATGTTCCAACACAACTATCTGTCGCCGGAATTATGGGGCGGCATTGTTGAAAGATCCTGATCTGGCGACAGCAATTGTGGCCGCAGTGCGAGAGGCGGTTTCATTTCCACTGACGGTCAAGTTTCGCATCGGGTGGCGGGACGATCCCGCAATTGCGGTTCGTTTGGCCAAAAGATTTGAGGATGCCGGCGCCGACGCCCTGATATTTCACCCAAGGGTGGCGCCGGATCGGCGATCACGTCCTCCTAAATGGGCCTATATCGGTATGGTCAAGCGAGCCGTCAACATCCCGGTTTTCGGCAACGGCGATGTGTTTGACCGCGATGACTGCCGGCGAATGATACAAGAAACCGAATGTGACGGGGTGGCCCTGGGCCGGATGGCGGTTGCCAGGCCCTGGATCTTCGCGGAATTGACAGAAAATATGCTGATAGGTCCGCAGATGTTTATGGATGCCGCCATTCGACTGGCCCGGCTTCTAGCCGTACATTATGACCCGGTCGCGGCCATCAAGCGTTTCAAACGATTTGCATTCTATTTTTCCGCCAATTTTTGTTTCGGCCATACCCTGTATTCCAGGATTTTAAAAGCCGGGGACATGAAAGCGGTCGACACTATTCTTAAACAGTTCTTTGAGCAAGCCCCTGATATTTCCTCGCGACCGAATATGAATTATTTCAGTTGATTCAGTATTTGAAATTATTGTAGTTTTAAATTATGAACAAAATAAAGAAGGGTATGATTATGACTTACAACGTTGCTCTGATACCAGGAGACGGCATCGGTAAGGAAGTAGTTCCTGAAGCTGTCAAAATTATTAAGGCGCTGTCGAAACAACACGGGTTTGAAATGATCTTTACTGAATTTCCTTACTCCTGTGAAAATTATTTTAAAACGGGAAGAATGATGCCTGAAGACGGTATCGAAAAATTGCGCAACTTTGATGCCATCTTTCTGGGTGCCGTGGGGGATTTTCAGGTTCCGGATCATGTCTCGCTATGGGGCTTGCTGATTCCGATTCGCCGCCAAATGCAACAATATGTCAATGTCCGTCCGGTGAAACTTTTGCCCGGTATCCAATCCCCCCTTGCCAACCGGACGTCGGATGACATCGATTTTGTCGTTGTGCGGGAGAATAATGAAGGTGAGTACTCGCAAATCGGCGGCCGGATGTATGAGGGAACAGACCTTGAAATGGTGGTTCAGGAAACTGTTTTTACGCGCAAGGGGGTGGACCGAATTATGCGGTATGCTTTTGAGTTGGCCCGCAAGCGCCCCCGAAAACACCTTTCGTCCGCCACTAAATCAAACGGTATCATCCACACAATGCCATACTGGGACGAACGCTTCAAGGCTTTCTCAAAGCAATATCCGGATGTGAAAACCGATCAATTTCATATCGATATTTTAACTGCCCATTTCGTACAACACCCCGACTGGTTTGATGTCGTCGTGGGAAGCAATCTTTTCGGCGATATTCTCTCCGATCTTGGGCCCGCTATAGCCGGCAGTATCGGGATCGCTGCATCCGCCAACCTTAATCCTGAAAAGAAATTCCCCTCGATGTTTGAACCCGTCCATGGCTCGGCGCCCGATATCGCCGGCAAAGGAATTGCCAATCCCATCGGTACCTTCTGGTCGGCTCAGATGATGCTTGATTTTTTGGGAGAAAAAAAAGCGGCCACATTATTAATGCAGGCCCTTGAAGCGGTCACTGCCAATCATATCTTTACGCCCGATCTGGGTGGGAACGCGACAACCAAAGAGTTTACCGAGGCTGTGTTAAATAACTTAAACGGCAATTAATTCCCGGATATCGACGCTCATCGTGCTTTTGGCGGGTGTGTAAATGATGACGATGGTACTTTTCCATGGATACCTCAAATCGGCTCAAACTGGTTCAGATAAAAGCTATTTACTTTCCCGGGCGCCGCACCAAAATCTCAAATCGCAAATCTCAATCCCAAATTCTAAATTTCAAGTTTCAAATTTCGAAAACGAGCTACGGCAACTGGCTGTAAGTGCCAACGCCATGAACAAAACAACCGCTGGCGAAAGGACTCCACAAGCGGTTGTCGGATGGCCTGAAGCGAAACTACCAGCAACAGCGGCGACGGCAGCAGCGCCCGC
>CAMYLH010000418.1 GCA_947259065.1 uncultured Desulfobacterales bacterium | reverse complement strand
CGAGAAGCGCTAATGAGCTAAAAATTAAAATGAACTAAAATGAGCTAAAATTGTGGAATTCTGTCAATTTTATTAAAAAAGATAGAGCGTAGCGTTTCCATAATTTTAGGCATTTTAGGCAATTTAGGTCACTTTAGGCATTCGTTTATTGCGCTATATCAACCTGTTATAACAAAGGGCTGAGGTACAAGCAAATATGACAAATTAGAACCAGATAATACCAACCATTCAACACGCGGCCTCAACAACGAACCGGGTTGTTTGGCCGGGGAAAGGAGAAAGATCATGACGACATTGGAAAAACTTGAAGAAATGTTCAGGCAAGGGAGCATCACCCGCCGGGAATTTCTGGCAAAGGCATCTGCATTGGGAATTGCTGCTGCCGTGTCTCCAGCAATTTTAGGATCTAAAGCCTATGCTGCCGCAACACCCAAGAAGGGGGGTCGACTCAGAATCGGCATGCAGGGAGGTTCCACTTCGGACACCATGGATCCGGCCAAATTTAACGATATTTACCAGCAGATGACCTCGATGGGATTTTTGCGTAATCCGCTGGTTGAAATTGACAACCAGGGCAACGCCGTCCCCGATTTGGCCGAAAGCTTTGAGGCAATGCCGGACGCTAAGTCCTGGGTGTTCAACCTGCGGAAAGGAGCCGAGTTTCACAATGGCAAAACCGTCGACGCTGACGATGTTATCTTTTCCATTAAACGCCATCAAGACGAGAAACTGGCCTCTCAGATCAGAACCTTGGTGAAACCCATTAAAGAGTTCAAAAAAGACGGACCCAACCGAGTTATTTTTGAACTAGAAGGGCCCAATGCCGACTTTCCCTATCTTTTAGCCGAAACGCGTACACCGATTGTCCCCGCTGGAACGACCAATTTTGAAGAAGTCATGGGCACCGGTGGATATCAACTGACAAGCTATGAGCCGGGAGTTCGCACCTTGGCCAAACGGTTTTCCAATTACTACAAAGAAAACCGGGCTCATTTTGACGAAATCGAAATCATCATTATGCCCGACGTCAATGCCCGAACCGTGGCGCTGAAAACCGGTCAGGTCGATGTCATCAATCGACCGGATCGCAAAACTGCCCATCTATTGGGACGAGCTCCGAATATGCAACTGGTCAACGTGCCGGGTGGTCTTCTGTACACTTTTCCAATGCTTACGGACACACCACCCTACGATAACGTCGACGCCCGGCTGGCGCTGAAATATTCGGTGGATCGTAAAAAGCTCTTAGATACCGTTTTGCGAGGATATGGCGTTTTGGGTAACGACCATCCCATCGCCCCCATCGTGAAATTCAGTGCTACCGATTTACCGCAACGGGATTATGACCCGGATAAAGCGCGCTTCCATCTCAAAAAGGCCGGACTCGAAAGCCATACCTTCAAGTTACACACTTCCGATGCCGCCTTCGCCGGCGCAGTCGATGCCTCTATGTTATGGCAAGGGCAGGCCAAGAAGGCAGGCATTAAAGTAGAAGTCGTAAGGGAGCCGGTTGATGGCTACTGGGACAATGTCTGGAACAAAAAAGGATGGAGCTCCTGCTTTTGGTTCGCCCGGGTCACCGCCGATTGGATGTTCACCATGGCCTATGCTGCCGATGCAGCTGCCAACGACATGCACTGGAAGCATGAACGGTTTAATAAACTACTGGTCGAAGCCCGCGGTGAACTTGATCAAAAGAAAAGAAAAGAAATGTATCACGAAATGCAACGGATCGTCCGAGATGAGGGCGGCGTCGTCATCCCCATGATCGCCAATATGGTTGACGCAGCATCGAATAAGGTTAAATTCGACAATCCGGCCGGCAACCAGGAACTTGACGGTCTGAGAATATGTGAACGCTGGTGGTTTGACTCTTAACTTGCCACGGGTCGCCATATGCCTTGATGGTGCCATATCCGCGAAAAGGGTTGCCCGATCGGCAGCGTGGCTTTGGGCAACCCAACGGGATCAATTTCAATTTTTTCGTGACTGTATAAGGGATCCCATGGTTCCACAATGACGGCCCCTTTGTCTAAGGGAACCAGCCGGGGAAGAAGGGCCTCGCCCCAGGGGCGACGTTCCGTTTCTTTTGCCAAATCCTGCAGGTTCGTGTATTGGAGGAGTTCATGCAGCGTCATCAGCGTCGGCGGACTTAAAGGGATTTCACCGGCCAGGTTGTCCGCCAGGCCCTTTTCGGGGCTGATCCAGAGCCCGTGCGTCGCCTCCCGGTCATCGGGTCGGCAGACCTGGCTGCTAGGCATGGCAGCCACAAAGAACCGGGTGTCATAGCGCCGCTTCATCCCTTCGGGAGTAATCCAATGGGACCACCGCGAGAGGGATGATAACGTCAATGTCCAATTTTCGGAAACCGCAAGCTTCTGGAACCACCCGGGGGATAAATCGGCGGTCAACCGCAATTGGCAAATACGCTCCAAATCATCCGGAGTCGATTCATACCGCTGGGCCAGAAAAACCCCTGCTTCTTCAAGTGTCTCGCGAATAGCAGCCACCCCGTAAGCCAGGATCTCTGCGGCGCTGAGGTCTCCGCCCAGCTGCTGCGTTAATTCAACGCGATCCAGATCCGTTCGCGATTGCCAAAACTCGAAATTCCGGTCTTCCGGATCCACCCTGCCGCCCGGGAAGACATAATTTCCGGCCATAAAACCGCTTTTGAGGCTGCGCCGGATGAGATAGACCTGCAGTTCGCCGGCGAGCTGGCGGGTGAGGATAAGGGTGGCCGCGGGTGTCAAGGTGCTGGGGCGTTTATCTTCATTTTGCATCGAATTTTGGGATGATGCCGCCGACCAAAGACTCGTATATGCGGTATTCGGTTGTTTCGCCCAGTAAGGCATCCACCTGGCTCTGGATCTTTTTTCTTTCCTCGCTGTTCAGCCAATGGTTCCAATCTTCGATCGAATTCCAGGTGCTGATCACCAGATATTCACCGGCGCAATCGAGACACCTTAATGTTTCACCGGAGATATAGCCCGGCTGAACGGAAGCCCGGGATCGTAACTGGACAATGCAAGGGGCCAGTTTGCGGGCCTTTTCTTCATCATTGAATGTCCGTCTAATTATCACTTGAACGGCCATATCGTCCTCCTTGAATTATAGGGTAATTTTGTTCATTCCAACGCTGTGTCTTTAACGAGGAACTTCTTTGCCATTCTTATCAGATAGTTTTCTTGAAACAAAGCGAAAATGCCATCCAGCAACCCGTAGTCAGTATCGTGATTGTCCAATATTCATGTAATTGCCTTATATTAATAGAAATCTAGTGAGGTTTTTCTTTAATCTTTGAAACCGGATAGTGCTGTGGTAATATAACATTTGACCCGAGGTTGCCTAGACAACATGGCAAAAAATAGCCAATGGTCCGTTAATATACACGATATCATAGTAAAAAGCACCATTTTCCGGATATTGCCATTGGTGAATTCAAAGGATGGATCCAGTTTAGAACGTTCGTTATCTTGGGGTCAGAAAAATATAGTTATTGGAGGGTAAAAATGGTCTCAAATGAGACTGATAACCTGTTGAA
>CAMYLH010000417.1 GCA_947259065.1 uncultured Desulfobacterales bacterium | reverse complement strand
AATCAGGCGGTATGCTAAGATTGTAAAAAGAATCCTGATCCCGTCGTATGGATCGGGATTTAGATAGCGGGAAGGTATCTCTGGCCCATCCGTCGAAATGACTCCACCTGTTCTTTGCCAACGTCCGTTTTTCTCAAGTTCTACGGCCATCAGCGATGGGACTTTAGGAGCCGCCTGCATTGCCGCGTGTGCATTTTTCCTCAGGATACCGCGTTCTTTCAAGGCCTCCATAACGAGGTCAATATTTCCCTGCTGGAGATAACGTACGCCTCCATGGACAAGTTTCGTGCTGCGGGAAGAAGTTCCTTTGCCAAAGTCGCTTTGTTCGAGCAACAACAGATCGTAACCGCGCGCAGCGGCATCAACAGCAATACCGACACCGGTGGCCCCGCCTCCGACAACCAGCATATCCCACGGTTTGGTTCGATCCAGAATTCTGCTTATCATTTCTTCACGATTCATGTCTTACTCCAGTTTCAAAAATAATTTCGGATGAAGAGGTTGTCAATCTATCGTATTCGCGGTTATGGCGCTTGGATGATGGTTGACATTCGAATGGCTGATAGCAGACACAAAAACTTGACGGAATTTTTTCATCTGGTAACATTAATAGAATGCAGCCAGGTTGGCATGGGAGCTGCTTTATAAAACGCGAAAAAGAGGAGCGATAATCCATGAAAGCGACCAAACCGATTATCATCGCAATGGCCGTCGTTTTAGTGGCGGTCATCGGCTATGCCATTTATTTTCATCAGGGTCCCTTTAAAAATATTTTCAATGAAAATCAAGATCTTAAATCTGAGATCGCCCGTTTAAAGACAGCTTCAGAAGAGATTAAGGCCGCACAAAAATCCGATCTTACCGCTAAGATTCGGCGCGTGGAAGAACTTCAAAAAAAAAATATGGAACTTGAGAAATCTGTTGAGAAGATCAGAAAAGAAAAGGAAACGGCCGGGACGGATTTTCAGAAAAAGATCGAGAGCTTTGAAAGCCAGCTAGTACAAAAAGATCGCGAGCTACAAATATTTATCGGTGAGAACCAGCAGCTGAAAACAGCCGAAAAAGCGTTTCGGGATAACATACAGAGCCTGGAAGACCAAGTTGCACAAAAAGAAGCCGAGGCACAAACAACCCACGAGGAAAATCAGCAGTTGCGGACAGCCGAAACGGATCTCCGCGGAAAGATTCAGAGCCTGGAAGATCTGCTTGCACATAAAGCGACCGAGGTTCAAACCTCCCGTGAGGAGATCTTACAGTTGAGGACGGCCGAAGCGGAACATCAGGATAAGATTCAGAATCTGGAAGACCTGCTCGCACAAAAAGCGACCGAGATTCAAACCTCCCGCCAGGGGATCCAAGAGCTGCGATCACACAAATCAGATCTCCAGGGCAAGATTCAGAGTTTGGAAAACCAGCTAGTGCAAAAAGAAGGCGAAGAACAAATATCACGCGATGAGAACCAGTATCTGCAACAGGCAATCGTCATGCTGGAAGACAACCTAGCTTCCGTTATCAAAAAATCAGCTTATATCAACCAAAAACTGCATGAGTCAAAAAGCCAAATTGAAAGGTTGAATCAAGAGATTGCGACCAGGGAGGAGAGTCTTGAGAGACTTGCGGAAGAAAGAGAGTATCTTAACCGAGAAACACAAGAATTAAAGCGTCAGCTGGGGTTGTCCAGCACTCAGCTTGACGCTATCGCTCAAGAGGCGGTCTCAAAGGAACATAAGCTTCTGGCGCTAAACAAATCTTATGAAGAACTCAAAATACGACTGTACAGACAGATTCAAGAAAAAGAATTGCATATCAGCAACTTGAAGGACAAATTGAATATTCGTTTATTGAATAAAATTCTATTTGATCCGGGACAAGCAGTTATTTCTCCCAATGGTAAACGGGTGCTCGAAAGTCTTGCGGCGGAATTAAAAAAAGTCGAGGGCATCCAAATATCGGTGGAAGGCCATACCGACAACCAGCCATTAGGGCAAAAGATCAGAAATATTTATATTGACAACCTGGGTCTGTCAGTTGCGCGTTCGGCAGCGGTGGCGAGAAAACTGCGTGGGATGGGGGTGAATCCGAAAATTCTTTCGGCTGCCGGCTACTCCATGCATCGACCCGTAGCCGGAAATACCACTCCTGGAGGACAACAACAGAACCGGCGCGTGGAAATAATCCTGGCGCCTTCACAATAGGGGTTGAGCTTTTTTTGATGACCACCTTCAAACTTTATCTTGCGCCCTTGCGGGGTTTTACCGATTACATTTATCGCAACACATTTTCCGGGCATTTTAACGGTTTTGACGGTGCACTGGCACCGTTTATTCCAACTGTGACGGCTGACCGCTTTAAACCTTCTCACCTCAAGGATGTCCTGCCCGAAAACAACTCTACCCTACCCATCGTGCCCCAAATTATCAGCAATCAACCCGATGACTTTATAAACCTTGCCGTGCGTCTTTTTGATTTGGGCTACGCCACCGTAAACTGGAATCTGGGATGCCCCTTTCCCATGGTGGCCAAGAAGAAGCGTGGCTCCGGATTGCTCCCCTATCCGGAATATATTAACGACTTTCTGGAAAAAACCGTATCCTCCATCCCCAACCGGCTCTCCATCAAGACCCGGTTGGGCCGTCGGCAAATTAATGAAATTTTTAAGCTGATGCCGATATTTAACCAGTATCCTTTGGAGGAAATTATCATTCATCCCAGAACCGGCAAACAGATGTACGATGGCAAGACCGACCTGGACACATTTCAACAGTGTCTGGATATATCCGTTCACCGGGTCGTCTATAACGGTGACATTACTGATCTGAAAACCTTCCAGGATATCTCCGATCGCTTTGCAGACATAGACGGCTGGATGATCGGCCGTGGCGCCGTAACCAACCCGTTTTTACCGGCCATCATCAAAGCCGGCACGGATGACATACCCCACAAAGTTGAAAAATTCAGGCAGTTTTACGAAGAACTGTTCGAACAATATCGCCGGGGGTTTTCCGGTCCCGGACATTTGTTGAACAGGATGAAAGGATTTTGGACCTACTTTTCAAGGTCATTTCAAAACAGCCGCAAGATCGCTAAAAAGGTTCATCGAACCCAAAAATTGCATCGCTATCTGGAAATTGTGGATCGATTCTTTAGAGAAGAGGCGCAGTGGAATGAATAATTTACAAGGCGTTTAAACTGGAGGCGAATATTAGGCTCGCTTGCATTTTTGAAACTTGATCTTAACTAATGCTAATAGGTATTTTCAATCTGGCCAATGATGGATTTAATTGCCTTCGTACATCGAATTCATCAGGGTGACCTCGAGCAGGAATTGAAACTCGAATATTCCACCGAGTTCGTTCAGCTCTCGAAAGAAATGAACGCCATGGCTGCAGGCCTGAGAGATCGCATGCGGTTGCGAAATGCGTTGGCGCTGGCCCAGGAAGTGCAGCAAAACCTCCTACCATCCGACATGCCTGAAATTAACGGTTTGGACATTGCCGGCCACGCTACCTATTGCGATGAAACCGGCGGAGATTATTTTGATTTT
>CAMYLH010000416.1 GCA_947259065.1 uncultured Desulfobacterales bacterium | reverse complement strand
CCATTTTGGTCTTTTGGAGTTACCTTGAAATTAAACTGCTTTTTACGCAGAAAATCATAAAAAGAGGACAACACCCCTGCCTGTTAGCGCCGGCGTGATAATGTCATAAAACCCCGGGTTTAAAAATGTTTGATAAAAAAGGGCAGCCGGGCATAGTTTGGTCTCCGGCTGCCCTTTTGTCTTATCCTCCTTTGACCTGTTTCATTCGATAGCTTTTACCTTCAATGACGACAGCTTCCGTGTGGTGTAGTAATCGGTCAAGAAGCGCTGATGTCAGTGTGCTGTCATTGTTGAAGATTTTTGGCCAGTCTTTAAACACACGGTTGGTTGTGATCACAATGGATCCCCGTTCATATCGCTCGCTTATTATCTGGAAGAGTAAATCAGCCCCGTTCTTATCAATGGGCAGGTACCCCAATTCATCTAGGACAATCAAAGACGGCTTGAGATATCTTTTCAATCCCTGTTTCAATGCCCCGGCATGTTGGGCTGAGATCAGATTGTTGACAGTATCAATGGCAGAGGCAAATAGCACGGTATGCCCTTTCAGGCATGCCTGGTATCCCAGTGCGGATGCCAGATGGGTCTTTCCCAACCCTACGCCACCGATAAAAACAACGTTGCTTTTGTCTTCAATGAACTTCAATCGGAACAGGTTTTGAATTTGGGCCCGGTTAATTTTTTTGGGCCAGGACCAATTGAATTGATCCAGTGTCTTGATGACCGGGAACCGCGCCATCCGGATACGACGCTGGATGGTGCGATCATGACGTAAGTTTGCTTCCTCTTTGATCAATTCGGCTAAATAATGGACATGGCCCCATTGTTTGCGGGCTGCCAGTTCTCCAATGGCTTCATGATTTTCACGTATATAGGGGAGCTTCAAGTATGTTAGGTGTTTTGTTAAATCATCATTATTCATTTTCATCCTCATCTATGGCTTTATTGTAAATTGAAAGATCCGGGTGGTCGATTGTCAATTCCAGCAAATCACTGCTGCGGGTTAGGTGAAGCGCACCGGGCTCCTTAACCGGCCGAGAGCGCTGTTCCAGCAGGTTGGCAATGTATTCACAGGAAAATGCCGAAAATGAGAACGCATCTTCAATCGCCATTGTAACCTGTTCTTTTGAATAGATTTCACTTAAAGCAACGATCTGGCGAGTATGATGAAGTGGATTCATGCGACGCTGTTGCAGTTGTCGGTAATATTGCTGCGCTTTGTCGGATAAAGATAAAAACCGCATAAAAATTTTCTGGTCTCTTGCTTTTTTACGGTGTTCCAAAAGCACTTTGGGATGATCCGGATGCTCAAAATCCTGACGGCGGTCATAACTTCTCACATGCCGGGCAACCAATTTGTTCTCATGATAAAAACAAACCCGGTCCGGATACAGTTTTGCAGTCAGCCCTACACCTGAAAGCTGGGCAGGAACACTGTACCGATTGGTGTCGATTGTAACCCGGAACTGCCTTGAAGCCCGTATCTGCCTGACGACGCCAATATCATAGGGTTCAACAGGAAGTGGCTGCAGACAGCTTTTTTCTTCCTGGAACATATCAACCGGCTTTTTGCCTGTTTCCCCATGGGTCCTTATATTGGCCACAGTGTCCAGCCAGTTCTTTGCAACCGGTTTCATGATTTTAAAGTCCGGGATATCCAAACCGTTCAGAAGATTTTTTTTGACATATCCGACACCCCTTTCAACCTGACCTTTTTCATTTCCCTTTCCAACGGCACACGGAACAATGGTGAACCCATAGTGTTCGGCAAAGTCGAGATATTTGGGATTAAATACCGGAGCATATCCCACGGTGCGCTTCAGTACAGCGGACTTGAGATTATCCACCATGATCTTTTGAGGAACCGAACCGAAAAAATGAAAAGCGTTTTGATGGCACCCTAAAAAATGTTCCATGGTTTGAGAGACCGTAAACTCGATATACATCATTCGACTGTGGCATAACACCATCACAAAAAAACTCAGCCTGCGGGTTGTTGAGCCGACACGGACGGTTCCATATGACCCCCAATCCACCTGGGCGCATTCCCCCGGTGCAAAGACCAGTTTTAAATATGCTTTTGTCTTCGGTGGCCTGACCCTTCTAACATAATCTTCCACGATCGTTATACCGC
Source organism: uncultured Desulfobacterales bacterium (assembly GCA_947259065.1). Lineage (GTDB taxonomy): Bacteria > Desulfobacterota > Desulfobacteria > Desulfobacterales > JAFDCJ01 > JAFDCJ01. Next base: position 1,418 of record CAMYLH010000416.1, on the reverse strand, counting down.
CGTCAAAGCCGTCTTGTTTTATTCGTTGAAAAATTTGTGCCGCAGTATACGGGTGGTTTTCAAGCATTCGTAAAATGTCATTTTTAAAAGGGTCGAGCTTGCTTTTGCGAGGCGTTGATTTTCGTGGCTGATATCGCTTTTCATTGGCCCACCTTGCCACAGTGCGTTGGTCCAAGGCCAATGTATCAGCTATCTGGCTATACTTCAGGCCGTCCCTCTCAAAATAATTTCTGATTCGTACATATGTCTCATAATCAATCAATTTTCACCTCCATGGCATTTTTTAGAATATCTCCCAAACTCATTGCCGATTCTTGACATCGCTTATTTTGGTCAACAACAGGTTCAAGGCAGAGTACTTGATAAATGGGCTTTTGCCATGCAAGCAGCCCATTGCGGATCAAGTCCGATCTTGCGCTTTGCAGGGTCTGCCGATCCATGGAGAGCTTATCCATAATGGATTGATCACCATAATAGCTCAGACCCTTGTCATCTCCGACGCACACCAGGAATAAATAAAAGGCGGCTGCTGCGTGACTGCACAAATCAATATGCCTGTCACTTACCAGCCGGTGATCGATCCAACTGAAGCTTCCGGGGACTTTACGCACCCGCTCCGGTAAAATTGGGGACTTTACAATCATCTTTTCCTCCTCGTTTTTGGGGTTGACAGTATAAAATATCCTGCCCTGATTGTTGCATACGAAGGAGGGTTTGTGCGATGTCCTCTTGTAACGCAGATCCAATAAAATTAGAAATTAACCCTATCATAACAGGGGGTTGTACCTTTAAGAAATCTTGTAACGCATTGTTTGTAAAATCACTATTATCCTTATTATTTTCAGATGGTTGCGGCGTTAAGGGCTCTTGTAACGCAATTGCCTTGTTTGACTGCTTGGGTTTCCAGTACCCGGGATTCTGCCTTCGCCACTCCTGAACCCGTTGAACATTTAAAGTTCCCCGGAAGTAATTATTGTTTTCTGGTTTATTCAGCCATTTCTCTTGACTGGCAGATTTGCTTGCCTGGCGGCATATGGCTCTTTTGCAATACTTTTGCCTGTCACGGTTTCGGTGGTCAGGTATAAATAACCTTCTGCAATTACGACATCTTTTCTTTTTTATCATTCCCATTCACATTGTACCTCCAAGTTGCGCCAACTATCTATGAATGGGATTATTTTGAGAAGAAGATTTTGAAGAAAAAATACGGAAGAAGATTGAAGAAGAGTGTTTAAAAATGACTGTTTCTGAAGAAAAAGAAGCTGAAGAATAATTACATTTTCATACCGGAGGGATGGTTACACTTTTAAGTCGGCCCTGAGAACCCGACACCTGAAACCCATGCTCGGAGAAGGTTTCATCACGCCCGATAACGTCCAAAAAAAGAGCTATTTTATAGTAAAATACGACATCTGGAT
>CAMYLH010000415.1 GCA_947259065.1 uncultured Desulfobacterales bacterium | reverse complement strand
TTCTTTGCTTTTTCTGTAATCTTTGAGTTTTTAACTTTTTAGGAGCACAATGGGACGGATACAGCGAAAAAAAACATCGGGGACCAAAAAGAAAAAATCTGGAGTTGAAAAAAAATCGACTGCCGGAGCACAGGAAGCCACTGTCTCCGGAGTGAAAAAAGCCGCTCCGGGTGAGATGCCTGCCCAAGGCAGAATGAAAAAGCTGGCTTTCCCCGCAAAGAAGCAAACAGCTGTTACGAGTCCCCTGGCGCTAAAACACAAAGATAATATAATTGGCAAAACCGCCCAATTTTTAAGGGAAGTTAAAGTTGAATTAAAAAAAGTCGCTTGGCCGTCACGCAAACAAACAATCGGCTCTACCGTGGTCGTCATTGCCCTGGTGATGATCATATCTATATTTCTTGGCGCAGTTGATTTGGGTCTTTCCAGTTTGATCAGATTCTTACTTCAATAGCATGAGGAGAGAAAACAGTGGCGTTTAAATGGTACATCGTCCATGTGTATTCGGGCTTCGATTATAAGGTAAAAGCAGCCCTGGAGGAGAGAATTGACGCTTCCCCTCATCATGAAAAATTCGGTGAAGTACTTGTGCCAACGGAGGAGGTTGTTGAACTGGTCAAAGGAAAACGCAAGACATCGTCTCGAAAATTTTATCCGGGTTACATTTTAGTCCAAATGGAGCTCGATGATGGAACCTGGCATGTGGTTAATGATACGGCTAAGGTAACGGGGTTCTTGGGCGGGCGCAACAAACCGGCACCTATATCCGATGAAGAAGCCGATCAGATTTTGAACCGGATGGCAGCCGGTAAATTGAAACCCCAGCCGAAATATTTTTTTGATTCCGGCGATGAAATTCGTGTCATCGATGGACCTTTTACGAATTTCAACGGGACGGTGGAAGAAGTCAATCAGGAAAAGGGAAAAATCAAGGTGCTCGTGAGCATATTCGGCCGGTCAACACCGGTGTAAAATGGCAAAAAAGGTGATGGCGCTAATCAAACTGCAGGTTGTAGCCGGAAAGGCCAATCCTTCTCCCCCGATCGGTCCCGCTCTGGGACAACACGGGGTTAATATTATGGACTTTTGTAAGACGTTTAATTCCAGGACGGCTCAAGAGGAGGGCATGATCATTCCCGTGGTGATTACGGTCTATCAGGACCGATCCTTTACATTTATCACCAAAACACCTCCGGCAGCTGTTTTGCTTAAAAAGGCGGCTAAAATCGCCAAAGGTGCAGGTGATCCCAAGCGGGATTGTGTCGGCAAAGTCAACAGACAGCAACTCGAAGAGATCGCCAAACTGAAAATGGTTGACCTCAATGCGAATGATTTGGATGCTGCCTGCAAAATTATTGCCGGAACGGCCAGAAGTATGGGGATTGAAGTTGGATAATAATACTGCCTGTAACTCGAAACACGATCTAAGGAGATGATGATAACAATGCCGAAGCGGGGTAAGAAATACATAGAATCGCAAAAAACAATAATTGCCGGGGAATACGATGGTTTTGAAGGGGCTGTCAAGATGACTTTGGATTCATCTTTTGCCAAATTTGATGAGACCGTTGATGTGGCCGTTCGTCTGGGCGTGGACCCCAGGCATGCAGACCAGATGGTGAGGGGCAGTGTGATTTTACCCAATGGAACCGGTAAAGTGGTCAAAGTCCTCGTTTTTGCGAAAGGCGAAAAGGAAAAAGAAGCACTGGATGCCGGTGCCGAGTTTGTTGGAAATGATGACCTGGTAGAGAAGATCAAGAGTGGATGGTATGGTTTTGATAAAACAGTCGCCACACCAGACATGATGGGCACTGTCGGCAAAATCGGAAAATTGCTGGGACCTAGAGGGCTCATGCCCAATGCTAAAACCGGCACTGTTACATTTGATGTCGCTAGGGTCGTGAACGAACTTAAGGCCGGCAAGATCGATTTCAGAGTCGAAAAAGCAGGCATTGTTCATGTGCCCATGGGGAAGGTTTCTTTCGGGGTTGAAAAAATTCTCCAGAATCTTGTTGCTTTTCTAGAAACAGTTTTACGGCTCAAACCGGCTTCCAGCAAAGGAACTTACCTGAGAAGCATCGCAATATCTACGACTATGGGGCCCGGAGTCAAAGTAGATACTGCCCTTATCAAGGATTTGATCAAATAGTCCATTTATGTTGACATATTCCGGCGTTCGATTCCGCCTGCCATAAAATTCACAGGAGATTAATCCATTCACTCAACTCAGCCTCAATGAGTTGCCATGTGTGGAAATTCCAAACCAATATCATTCTGTCAAAGACCGTAGGTTCACCTTTTAAAAGGGCTGACAACGACTGTGTATAATCGGCATTGCCGGCCTACCGAGACAGATATGTGATTGTCCGTTGATAGACCGTAGAGATAGGATCACAATCGCAAATCAGTTTTAATCGATGGCTCCCGGTTTTTGTTCAGATCACGGAAGGAGGTGACAAAAACAAGTGAGATTAGAAAAAAAACAAAAAATTACCGAGGATCTGCATGTACGATTCTCAAAATCCGAAATCGTCGTTGTTGCCGATTACAAGGGGCTGGATGTTTCCTCGATGAATGAATTGCGACGCAAACTCAGAAAAGAAGATATTGAATTTCAAGTAGCTAAAAACACGCTTCTCATACGGGCAGCAAAAGATACCGAGGTCGCTTTGATCCAGGGTTATTTCAAGGGACCATGTGCTGTGGCCGTAAGCTATAAAGATCCGGTCGCTCCGGCCAAGATTTTAACGCAGTTTGCAAAAGACAACCAAAAACTTGAGATTAAGGGTGGTGTGCTCAAAGACAAGGTATTGGACGTCGATGCGATTAAAGCTCTGGCAAAGCTGCCTTCAAGAGAAGTCCTGCTGGGACAGTTTCTTTCAGTGCTAAATGAGGTTCCGTCATCATTTGTCAGGACCATTGCTGAAATCCCCAGAAGCCTGTTGAATGTGCTGACGGCGATCAGGGATCAAAAAGAAGCGGTTTGATGGTTGAAGATTTAAAGATTTCTCGCAGTATAAAATCTTCAATATTCACTTTAAGAATCCGGCTGGTCCGGATCAGATCATGCCAAACGATTATCAACGGATATATCAGAATATTATATTGGAGGAAAAAATGGCGAAAGCAGATGTCACAAAAGAGGATGTTATTGAATTTATTGCAAACATGTCGGTTCTAGAGTTATCCGAACTGGTCAAGGAAATGGAAGAAAAATTCGGTGTTTCTGCAGCTGCACCGGTAGCCATGATGGCAGCCGGCGCGGGAGACGCAGGCGGTGGGGCCGCAGCGGAGGAAGAACAAACGGAGTTTGATGTTATCCTGACAGCATTCGGCGATAAAAAAATCCAGGTTATCAAAGAGGTAAGAGCGATCACTGGACTCGGCCTTAAGGACGCCAAAGCGCTCGTTGACGAAGTGCCCAAGCCAGTCAAAGAGGGAGTCGCGAAAGATGAGGCTGAAAAGATTAAAGCCCAACTTGAAGAAGCGGGTGCTCAGGTTGAAGTAAAATAATTGTTTGACGGTTGCCAGTGGTCTGTTGTCCCTTGTTAGAATTTTTCAGCAGAGATTTATCATAGCTTCTTGCAGGGATTCGGGCCATCGGCAGCTGCAATGGCCTTATGCTACCAACCGAGGCTTTAGAGTTTAAGCGTACTTAAAGATGATCCGTTTCTTCAGATATGGGTCTTGTTTGCAGCAATTACAGACCCGTCTCAAACGGAAGAATTAACCAAACACCAGAAAATTTTGGAGATGCCATGTCTGACATGCCTTTGGCAAATAAGCGCATACGTAAAAATTTTGGTAAAATAAAAAAGATTGTCGATATCCCCGATCTTATTGGAATGCAGCGGGAATCATTTCAACGGTTTTTGCAAATGGGTGTCCCCCCCGAAAAGCGAAAAGAAATCGGTTTGCAGGCTGTCTTCAAATCCGTGTTTCCAATTAAGGATTTTACCGGGAGCGCATCCCTTGAGTTTGTCTCTTACCGGTTCGGAGATGTAAAACATGGTATCGAAGAATGCATCCATAGAGGGATGACCTATGAGATACCTGTTCTCATCACTGCCAGACTGGTGGTCTATGATATCGATACTGAAACAGGTGTTTCCAACATCCGGGATATCAAAGAGCAGGAGATTTACTTCGGTACGATACCCCTGATGACTGGTAAAGGCACTTTCATAATCAACGGGACTGAACGGGTGGTCGTCAGTCAGCTACATCGGTCCTCCGGGGTATTTTTCGACCACGACAAAGGTAAAAGTCACTCCAGCGGTAAAATAATCTACAGTTCTCGAATCATTCCGGTACGCGGTTCCTGGATCGATATGGAGATCGATCCCAAGGACATTGTTTATATCCGCATCGACCGGCGACGCAAGTTTCCAGCGACAATCCTCTACAAGGCTTTCGGATACACTGTTGAGGATCTTCTGGCCTATTTTTACAAAACGGAAAAAATCATTGTTAAGGGTAAGAGATATTTTAAGAAATTCGATCAAGACTTTTTAAGAGGCAGGCGGG
>CAMYLH010000414.1 GCA_947259065.1 uncultured Desulfobacterales bacterium | reverse complement strand
TGCCTGGCTGATAATTTCAATTGCGATGAAATGTTCCGAATCCTTTTCCAGGCCGGCGGCCAAAGCCAGGGCCTGATCTCTGGTGAGAGAGGCATCACAGATGATATCCAGCAAATTCCACTTTCCGGCGGTGATGGTGCCGGTTTTGTCGAACACAAAGGCGGAAACTCTTTCAGCCTGCTCGAAGGCTTTAAAATTTCTTACCAGGAATCCTTTTTTGCCGGCGATGGAAATCCCTGCCACCCGGGCCAGCGGTATGGCGATGCCAAGGGCACACGGGCAGGAAATGACCAGAACGGTGACGGCCCGCAGAATTGCCTCCTCCATTGAGATCCCCGCCAACCTGCATATCAGCAACGTTCCGGCCGCCAGCACTATAATGGTTGGAACAAACCATTGTAAAATGACATCCGTTTTTCCTTCCAATGGTGTTTTCGTCATCAGGGTCTTTTCGATGATGGCGATCATCTGACCCAATGTCGAGTTGGTGCCAACCTTTTGAGCCCTGACTTTAAATGTTCCCTTTATCACGGTGGTGCCACTGCTCAAGGTGTCCCCGGGTTTCTTTCTGAGCGGCAACGGCTCACCGGTTAAGGAAGATTCATCTACCGTGCCGCTACCGTTTAAAATTTTGCCGTCAGCGGGAAGGATTTCATTTTCGTCGATTCGGAAAATATCTTTTTCAGCAAGATGATCGGCGCTGACATAGCGTCCTGCCGGATATTGATCGGTGCAAATTCGAACCTTTGAAGGCTTTAAGGAGAAAAAATTTTCCAATCCTTCCAACACCCTGCCTTTGGCACGGCGCTCCAATGACTTGCCCAATAGGACCAGGGTGATCAACATGGCGGCCGTATCGTAATACAGGTGAATGCTGCCGGCAAACAGGTTTACTGTGCTGTAAATGTATGCACTCACGGAGCCCATGATAATCAACGTTTCCATGCTAAAGGCGGCATTGGTAAGGCCGGACAAGGATTTTTTAAATAATTCAAAGCCGCCGTAAACCACCACAATGGTTGCCATGACAAAGGCCGGCCAGGACAGCTTATAGATGGTCTCCGGGCTGAAATCGGTAAAAAAGCCGGAATACAGCGCATAGGACAACATCATTATGTTCATCGTCAGAAATGCTGAGATGGCGAATCGAATAAATTCCTGGCGTCGTTCAAGCGCATCCTGCGATTCAGCGGGTTCCGCAGCCCGGTAGCCAAGTTTTTTAACGGCGTCGATAATCCGGTCCGGCGAGCTTTTGATGGGGTTATAGTTAACCTGAAGTCTGTCGGTTGAAAAATTGCAGGCGGAATCAATAACACCCGGTGTTTTTTTCAGACTTTCATCAATTATCCAGGCGCAGGCCGGGCACCACATGTTGCTGACCTTCAGATTGAGGCTTAAAACACTGTCCGTTGGGGCTGTCAAATGTCCGGCGGCTGCCATTTTCTCGGCCTTGCCGGATGGGTATTGGTCTGATTTATTATCCACCCCGGTTGATACCAAATCAGCTTCCGATCGTGGAATAATGCCTTTATCCAGGCACTGCTTGAAAAGATTTGTCTCCCGAAATTTAGCCGGATCACCTGAATCAGTTGCTTCCATCAGGATGCTGAAGACCTGGCGGCATCCTTGACAACAAAATCGGTATGGTTTACCGGAGAACATCACTTCAAATCTTGCGGCACGCAAGGGAAGGCCGCAAAGATCGCAAACATTGAAGGAGTTTCGTGAGCTTTTCACATTATCTGGGGATTTAGAATCAGGCATGGTCTAAAAACACCGCTGCCATGTCTGGCGTGCTCGGCTGCCGGAAAAAAATTTTCACTGGCGGTCAGCGAATGCCAAGGGATTTTACAAATACGATAACATGCCAACGATCGTTGATGGTAACGGTGGTCTGCAGGGCCGGCTGACGCCCGCCGGGGATACCATAACTGACAGTCTGGAATAATTCACCGTCGGGTTTGGATTGAACCTCGGGACTGCGCAGATCGGTGGGCAGCGGTTGAAAGCTCTGACCGACCGTACCCTTGCCGTCGTAATTGAAGCCATGGCATTGGGCACAATATGTCAGGTAAACGGCTTTGCCCCTGGTTATGACAAACGGCTCGGATTCGTTTAAGGGGGATTTCAGGTTGACACCGGCAGTCGCGCGGTATACGGCTTCCCCGCCGCTGATCGGAACGATGCCTTCTTCCATGATCAGAAGTGGATCTTCATGGGGTCTGACCGCCGGGGTTTCGCGCATACGACCATAGCGAAAATTGTTGTCATAATATATCAACGCTTCATACGCTCCATAGAGGACGACTGCAATCACGATGAAAAAACCAATTATTTTTCTCATTTATTCAACACCTTGAAACGGAATCACGTACAAATGCAACGGATTTTCTTCTTTGCCCAACTCACCCCGAACATGCTGGGCGTAGGGCAGCGGATGATAGGGATTGGCGGTGGCATAAGCCGATTCGCCGGGGACATCCAAAATCGGGCGATAGTCCCAATCGGGCTGGCCGAGATCGCCGATCACAGTATATGCCAGCCAGCCTTTGAATGCCACCCACCCCACCATCAATAAAACAAGAAACCATGTTTTGACTGCGGATGATTCGTGTACATGTTGTTCCATCAGATTTTCACCCTTAAAAAGCCGATTAGAAGAATATAGGCTAACACCCAGGCGATCGTGCCTATGATTATCAAATATGCCAGGATCGGAAATGGGGCGTTGCGCCCTTCGATTCCGCCCGGATAACGCTCGATGATACGGGCTTCGCGTTCGGCGGAATCCTTGCGGTAAACGTGATAGAACCCCAGGCCGATAACGAACAGCGCAATTGTGGCGATCGCCGGGAACAGGTACATGAAAAAATGCTGGATGCCCAGAACTTCGAAATATCTCATCCTTTATTTCCTTCTTAAAGCGAACAGCGATTGAGAGTTATCAGATTGTCCGCCAGTATGTCACAGACTTGTCGACCGACTTTACTTTACGGCCTTCATTAAAGCGAATGTGATGACCGCCAAAGAACATGACAGACAAATACAGACCAGCGAGAACAAGGCAATGGTCTGAATGCGTGCAAATCGCGATGCTTTTACCGGATTTGGATTCGGGTCACTTTCCAATGGGATAAACCGCGCCCGCTGCTGGTCTTTAAATTGACCGCTATTCAAGGCCCTTAACAACACCACGATACTGATCACAAAACCGGCTGACATGTATGCAATATAATAGGGATAATACATTTTTCCTTAATTGGTTGATTATTTTAATGGTTAACAAAATTGTGGCTGTTTAGTTTGCGGGTTGACTGGTTGTAATAGTGAAACCGGAATTTATCAAATTTAAGATGAAACCATCCTTTTTTTTCAGTCAACCAGTAAACTAATCAATGATTCAACTAAATCACGGTTCCCACGCCGAGTCAATGCCGCGCGGTTCCATGTTGGCATCGCTTTGATTGATAAAATAAACCGCCACGTAATCACCGACCTCCCAGATTTTTTGCGATTCCAGATCGCGTTTGAAATAGGGCATGGCGGTTCCGGTAATCCC
>CAMYLH010000413.1 GCA_947259065.1 uncultured Desulfobacterales bacterium | reverse complement strand
ATTCCCAAAAGTTCGTTCCAGCTGGGCCCGCTGACATATTCGACTTTGATGCCCAGCTGTTCGGCCACCAGATTCATGTAATCGATGGACAGCCCCCGGGGTTTGCCGTATTCAAAATAATTGAATGGCGGCCAGTCTTTTTCATTGTGAACCCGGATCACCGGATGGGCATCCAGCCATCTCTTTTCCGCATCGGTTAATTCAATCTTGTCTTGTTCCGACAGTGCGGCCGTCGATACCTGGGGTACATCTTTAAAATCCCTTACGATCCATTTATCCTCCAGCTGTTTTCTTTCTTCGCTGCCGATGGTCTTTATTCCATCGTTGACCTGTTGAATCAGGGCCGGGTTTCCTTTTTTTGTCGCCGTGTAATACACCTGGGAGTATAGCGGGCGGTCGCGATCGTGTTCGAATATGTTGATCAGGAAGTTTTCTCTGAGGTAGTAAAAAAGGCTCAGCTCGGTTGCCACAAATACCCTTATTTCACCCTCCAGAGCCGCCCGCGCGAGATCCTGGAAACGGTCATAGACAGCAATTCGGTTTGCAGGCACTATGGAGCGCACAAATTGTTCCGTATATCCGCCTTTCTGAATGCCGACGATCAAGCCCGCTGTTTTTTGCAAGGATTTAATCGGATGTACCGACGGGTGGGTGAAGATGTAATAGTCGAGAGCTAAAAGCGGCTCCGAATAGTCCAGAAATTCCTCACGCTCCGGGGTTCTGAAAAGACCGGCATGCAGATCGCCTTTGCCGTCTTTGATCAGCTGCAGCGATTCTTCAAATGACTCCGCCCTGACAAATTGAATCTCTTTGCCTGCTTTTTGAGCCCACAGCCGCCACAAATCCGGAAAAAGCCCCTCCGGACGCAAATCGGCATCTTCAAACTTGAGCGGTGCCACTCCCACGTTATAAACGATCTTCAGCTCATCGGCTGCCGTTGCCGTTGCTGTCACCGCGGCATCCAGACTTAAAAACGCTACGAAAACAGATAAATATATTCTCAATTTCAGCATTTGATTTTCCTTACTCAGGCAAGCAATCTTTTTACGAAAATTTTTAGTATTTCCTGACACCTAAACTTTGACCGGTTATTCAGAGGCAGGGCTTTGTAACCCTAATTTTTCGATGCTCTGAATCGCGCAGGGATGCTCTTGGAGCGCACCCAGGTTTACAAACGGAGCCAACAATCCGAGCGGACCGATCGCAAGGGAGCTGAGGGCCAGGGCGCCTTTTTCTAATAAAGCAAGTTTGTCCGGGCTCACCTGGGCATCTAAAATGGTACCGCTGACCCGCAGTTTGGTAGAGAGCTCCAGCAGGCCCGGATGTTTTGGCTTCGGTACCAGCAAAAAATCAATCTTTTCCGTGCCCAGGTTGATCTTGCCTTTACCGATCAGGAGGCCGATCTGGGTGTTGAACACAAAGGCCCGGCTAACGGCAACTCCGTCCTTGATATCGAACTGGACGACGGCACATTGAATCTGATCCGCTTTTTCATGGCGCCCCCAGAAATGGATAACCTTTTTGGACAGATCAATGGAGAGCAGGTCGAGATAATGGGTCAGGAACCCTTCGCCCATCACCGCACCGATTGAGCCATCCAGATCAGCCATCAGGCTTTGAACAGAATCGCCGCTGCTATTCAGATGGGCTGCAATGTCAACGTTACCCTGAACTTGATCGTTCACCCCGGTTTCCCTAAGAAGACCCCCCAGGTCGAGGTTCTGGACGAGGAAGTTAGTGGCCACCCGGCTCGGTGAGCCATGTTTGATATGAAGATTTCCTGAAATCTTCGTCCCCTTATACGACGCTTCGAGTTTGTCGATGTCGAATTCACCCTCTTCGAGTTTGAGTGCCATGTGACCGAACTTAAGGAGCGCGTCTTTGGTGTGGATATTTTCGGTTTTCAACACAATATCGGCGTCCACCTTCTTTAGGAGATCAAAAGGCAGGGGCTGATCGGAAAACAAACGGCGCTTTTGCTGATCTTTATTGGCAGGCGTTTGTTCGTTCTTTTCTAAACTTTTCATCATAGCCGTGAAATCGATCACCGACGACGTCAGACGTACGGTAATTTTCGGACGCTTGAGAAACGCCACCTTGGCCAGGCCGGTAAAATCGCTCTTATCTACCACTGCTGAAAACTCGTTCAGCGAAATGGCTTTGGCCGAACCCGAGAGCTTACCGCTTACCTCAAAGGCACCCAGCTCGGGCAGCTTTGTCCCGACCAGCGTTCCGATTTCCGCCAGTTCCTTGCCGGAAGCTTTTAGGCTGATCGTTATACCATTAAGGGTCGTCAACGACTCGATCCCACCGCCTAACGTCAATTTCAAACTACCCCGCTTTGCACTGCCCTGGGCTTGCTGAAGCGATAGGGACCTGGCCGAACCCGTCAGCCGGCCTTGAACCGCAAATTCATCGGTAGCCGGCAGCTTTTGGCCGATGATCGCGCCAACCCTCGCCAGGTCTTTACCGGAGCCCTTCACCTTCAAATGCACACCGCTAAAGGCCAGCAAATTTTTTATCTGACCATTTACAGACAGGTTCAAACTGCCCTGTCTGGCGTGTCCGTGCGCTTTCTGCAGACTCAAAGTCTTGGCCGAACCCGTCAGCCGGCCTTGAACCGTAAATTGTCCCGTCGCGGGCAGCTTCTGCCCGATGATCTGACCCACTTTGGCCAGATCCTTGCCCGAACCCTTCAGTTTCAGATCCATGCCGCTGAGCTTCATCAAATCCCTGATTCCGCCCTGCAAGCTAAGCTTCAGATTGCCCCGGCGGGCATTGCCTTGCGCTGCCTGCAAGGATAAAGACTTGGCGGAGCCTGTCAGCTGTCCCTGCACCTTGAATTCATCCGTTGAAGGTAATTTCTCTCCGATCATCGGCCCAATCTCAGCAAGGTTCTTACCTGATCCTTTTATCTGCAGATCCACACCACTGAAGGCAATCAAATCTGTGACCTCACCGTTTATGGCTACGCTCAGACTACCCCGCTTTGCACTGCCTTGTGCTTCCTTGAGAGACAGGATTGTGGTTGAGCCCGTCAGGTGCCCCTGAACCGTAAATTTATCCGTTGACGGAAGCTTTTCACCGATGATCGATCCGACCGTTGACAGATCCTGGCCGGAACCATTCAATTGCAGGTCGATGTCGCTGAGTGCGATCAAGTCGCCGAGATTGCCCCTAAAATCCAGGTTGATACCGCTTGCGGAAAGATTACCACTGGCTTCATTCAAAGCCAATGATTCCCTTGAACCCCTCAAGTGTCCCTTCACATCAAATGCGCTCGTTTTGGGCAGCCGGATGCGCTTATCAAGCCCCAGTGCCGCGAGATCGGTCCCTGACGCATGCACCTTAAGATCGATGCCCTGAAGATCAAGCACATCGTCAATCGTGCCGGCGATCTCGACTTTTGCATTCGAGAACGTTCCCGATAGCTCAAGCGGAAATCTTTGGTGTACCAATAAGGAGCGAATTAGGCCGGTCTTACCGGAAAGTCTAACCGGCTGGCTATTATAGTCGGCTTTCAGGTCGAACGTGAGTTCCTCTTCAGCTTTCTTCCGGGCCA
>CAMYLH010000412.1 GCA_947259065.1 uncultured Desulfobacterales bacterium | reverse complement strand
CGGCATACATTTGCAATTTCCCGCTCCAGGTTGCGCAGGCCGGCTTCACGCGTGTAGCCCGTAATGATTTTTTTTACCGCGCTGTTTGTAAATTTAATCTGTTTGGCTTTAAGACCATGTGCTTCCCGCTGACGCGGAATGAGATAGCGGTTGGCAATTTTTATTTTTTCATCCAGAGTGTATCCGTGGAGCATCAGCACTTCCATGCGGTCGCGCAATGCCGGCGGAATAGTGTCCAGGATGTTGGCCGTTGTAATGAACATGACGTTGGATAGATCGAAAGGCACATCCATATAATGATCGGAAAATGAAAAATTCTGTTCGGGATCCAGCACTTCCAACAAGGCCGAAGAAGGATCGCCACGAAAATCGCTCCCGACCTTATCGATTTCATCCAGCATGAATACCGGATTGTTCGACTCCGCACGTCGTAGCCCCTGGATAATTCGTCCGGGTAGTGCCCCCACATAAGTGCGCCGATGCCCTCTGATTTCGGCCTCATCACGCACACCGCCTAAGGAAATACGGTGAAATTTGCGCCCCAAAGCTCGAGCAATGGATTGGCCTAGTGATGTCTTACCGGTCCCCGGAGGTCCGGCGAAACACAAAATAGGTCCTTTGGACTCCGGTTTCAGCTTACGAACCGCCAAGTATTCAATAATGCGCCGTTTGGGTTTTTCCAGTCCGAAATGATCATCATCCAATATTTTCCTGGCTTTTTTTATGTCCAGGTTGTCCGGGGTGCGGTCGTGCCAGGGCAGGGCCGTGATCCAATCCAGATAAGTCGATGCCACCGTATATTCAGCCGAAGAGGGATGCATCCGGGACAACCGGTCCAGTTCCCGTTCGGCTTCCTTGCGGGCCTCCTCGGGCAGATTCTGTTCCTCGATTTTTGCCCGGTATTCATCAATCTCGACTCCCGTCTCATCCTTTTCCCCCAATTCCTCCTTGATGGCTTTCAGTTGCTGCCGCAAATAATACTCGCGTTGAGTTTTATCCATATCACCCTTGACCTGATTTTGGATTTTACTGCCCAGTTCAAGGATGTCGAGTTGATGGTTCGCCAGGCGAGTGACTTCTTTCAATCGATCTTTTAGGTCTAGCGTTTCCAGGACTTTTTGCTTTTCCACGGGAGTCGAATTGATGGTTGACGCAATCATGTCCGCCATGGTGCCGGCTTCCTGGATAGTTTTGGCCATCTGTGCAATCTCGGGGGGCAGACCCGGGGACAGCTCCACAATCCGTTCAAACTGGTTCACCAAGTTGGACATCAACGCTTCGATTTCATTGTCTTTTGTCTCGATATCTTTAATTAGTTCAATGCGGGCACGAAGGTAGGACTTTCCTTCTTCAAAAGCGAGTATCTTAAATCGGTTCAACCCCTGGACCAAGAGTTGTGTGCGATTATCCTGGGTTTTCGCCATTTTAAGAATCATGGCACTGGTGCCTACCGAGGCTAGATCTTCTCGATCCGGCGTATCTTTATCTTCGGGTTTTTTAGATACCATCAAGCCGATGATGCGATCTTTCGCCATGGCTTCATCAACCAGCTGAACGGATTCCCCTTGCAGGACCACCAGTGGTAATACCATTTTGGGAAAAAGTGCGGCATCATATAATGGCAGAATCGGAAGAATTTCCGGTATCTTTTCTGCATCCAATTCCGTGGGTGATGGTTGATCAGCCATAATTTCCTCCATCTGTCTGTCTTTGTAAAAAGCGGAACATCTCTAAATTGCCGGTTAGCCTGATTGCAATTTTATAAAAATGAAACCTATCCGTCCTGAATCGGTACTTTATGCGTCCGTTCGGCTGGCAGTTTGGCCAGTCGAATTTCTAGCAACCCGTTTTGGTATGCAGCGGACACTACTTCCGGATCGATGGGTGCCGGCAGAAAAAGGATGCGCTCGAATTTACCGTACTGAATTTCAGCAAGTCGATAGGTTGCATTGTCGGAGCAATGCCTCGCAAAACGGTTCCCTCGTATCCTTACCGCCTTGCTGCTGATTTCGACATCCAGATCCTCTTTGTCGACGCCTGGAATCTCGGCCAGAATGATGACTTCATCCGGGGTTTCGTTCATGTCCATGGGAGGCTTCCATGTACGTTCAGCCAATGTGAAACTCGGGCTCACCGATCGGAAAATATCTTCAACTGTTTTTTCGAATTTGGAACCAAGTTGACCGAAATCATCTAAAAATCGTATTTTGATGTACTCCATTTCCGGCTCCTAATGCTTATAATTAAATTGTCTTCTCTGTCATGACAAGTTCTCGCAAAATAACACCTAAACACTGGTTTGTAAAGAGATGACGGAATGAGGAATTCGGAATGCGGAAGGGGGAAGGCGCAATGCGAAATTCCGTCTTCTGCCCTCTGTTTTCTGTCTTCTGTCTTCTGTCATCTGTCCTTTGTCATCTGTCATCTGTCTTCTGTCATCTGTCTTCTGTCATCTGTCAACCAATCAACCACAATATTTGCCCTTTGCCCTTTTTGCCCCCAACCCGTAACCCCTTTGATCCTCCTGCGCCTTCCATTGAGCGATGTCTTACTCTTGCGCTAGGCCCCATGCTCTATGCCCTTTTTGCCCCCAACTCGCAACCCGCAACACAGACTCAATCTTGACAAGGGTAGAGGCATGCTTAAATTTGAGAAAAACTCAAAGAACCGAAATAGGAGGTATGAGCATGACTCTCGTAAAATGGGATCCGTTCAGGGATGTGGAGAAACTTCAGAACCGAATTAATCGAATGTTCGAAGATTCCTTCGGTCGTACCCGGGATCCGGATGATGAAATGAGTTTATGTGCTTGGAGACCGCCGGTTGATATTTACGAAACTGAAAACGGGATTGTACTAGCGGCGGAGTTGCCCGGCGTCGCTAAAGAAAATGTTTCCGTGGAGGTTAAAGACAATATTCTGACTCTCAAGGGAGAACGAGTCGCCAACCAGAATATAATGGAAAAAAATTTTTACCGTCAGGAGCGCTGTTACGGAACATTTCAAAGATCATTTACCCTTCAGCAAAATATTCAGCCCAATCTGATCAAGGCAATCTTTAAAGACGGCATTCTGGAAATAGAGATCCCCAAACCCGAAGAAGAACAGCCTAAGCAGATTACGGTAAAAGTTGAATAAGGATAAGCGACGCAACTTTAAACTCGTTATCAGATCCCAGTATTTTATATATTTCGGAGTACTGGGAATTTTTTTGCCATATTTTAATCTGTACTGCTATCACCTCGGATTTTCCGGCCTGCAAATCGGTCTTCTATCTGCGTTAAGGTCAATGACCCTGGTTTTGTTCCCGTTAATCTGGGGAGCTTTGGCCGATCGCTTTCATATTCGAAAACCGATATATATCCTCTGCAATCTTGTCAGCACATCCACCTGGATATTCTTTCTGTTCACCGTTGATTTCTGGCCGATGCTGCTCATCACGGTCTTTTACGGAATGTTTTATGCACCCATTATCTCTTTTTTAGAAGCTGTCACGATGGATGTGCTGGGCGCCGAGAAAAAAAGTTACGGTCGCATACGGGCTTGGGGATCGATCAGCTTTATCCTCATGGTCCTTG
>CAMYLH010000411.1 GCA_947259065.1 uncultured Desulfobacterales bacterium | reverse complement strand
GTTTATTCGATCAAGAATGTTGCCTATTTCTGCAGTCGACCTGCCGGTAAAAAGACCTGGTGCATTGCGTCGCCGATCCGATGAATGTCCCAGAGCGGACCGGATCCTGCTGATAAATACTGCCTGATCTGACGTATCCATAGTTTACTTAAACTCCCCTGAACGCCAGCGGTCAATGAAGCTTTTCCCCGCAACCGGCTGAATGTCCCGGCCCTGGGTCCATCCGCTCATAGGCGGCGGCAGCCGCCGAATCATGCCTTTGTTTTTAGGTAATAAGTTCTGCCCTAAAGCTGCAAGCCGTAGAAATAGATCGTAGATCCTGCGGTTTTGAATAATCCAGGACCACAGTGTGTAAATGCCCTTTTCCGCGATGCTGTCCCGGCTTACATTCCAGTTCGGATCGCCGTCGGCCAGTTTGGCCCGTAAGGCCAGCAACATACGCGGGATGTCGATATTGACCGGACACGCATCCTGGCAGGCCCCGCACAGGGTCTCTCCCTGGCAAAGATCCTTACATCGGTTGATGCCGGCCAAAAGCGGCATGACTACAGCTCCAACCGGTCCGGAATAGGGGTGCCCGTAAGCGTGTCCGCCGATTTTACCATAGACCGGGCAAACATTCAGACAAGCGGCACATCGGATACAGTAAAGCATCTCTCGGAACTCCACATCCGCTAGAATGCGGCTGCGGCCGTTGTCCAGGATGACGAGATGAAATTCATCCGGCCCATCAGCCTGGTGTAAATATCTGGGTCCGCCGATGTAACTGACATAAGTGCCCATGTTCTGGGCGGCAGCACCGCGGCAGAGCAATCTTAAAAGAATATCATGGTCTTCCAGGCGGGCTGCGACCCTCTCCATCCCCATAATGGCGACATGGACCTTGGGCATGGTAGTGGACATACGGATGTTGCCCTCATTGGATACGGTGACGATGTGGCCGGTTTCCGCACAGGCGATATTGCAGCCTGAAAACCCAATGCCGGCGGCCAAAAACTTTTCCCGCAATGCTTTTCTGGCGGCCCGGGTCAAAGACAGCGGATCATCGGTATAAGGAATCCTGATTTTGTCGGTAAAAAGTTTGCCGATATCTTCTCTAGTCTTATGGATGGCAGGTGCAATGATATGGGAAGGGCGTTCTCCGGCCAGCTGGATGATGTATTCACCCAGATCGGTTTCAGCCACATCGATGCCGGCCTTAACCAAGGCGGTATTCAGCCCGATTTCTTCGCTCACCATGGACTTGCCCTTAACGGCCAGCTTGACCCCGTGATTACGGGCTACGGCCAAACAGTAGTCGAGGGCTGCGTCAGCATTGTCGGCGAAAAACACAATGCCACCATTTTTGCGGACATTTTTGGCCAAGGTTTCCAGCACGACATCAAGGTTTTCTATGGTTTCTGCCCGGATATCATGGGCTTTAAGACGTAAATCCGGACCTTCCGGCAAATTCTGATACGCAATTGCAGTGCCCCGGCCGAAACGCGTCTGAAGATCGGCCAGAGCATCTTGGAGTATTGGATTTCTTAAGGCCTTTTTCGCTTCAGCAATATAGTCAGCGGTGGTGATTTCACTCATAATGACGGGTTACGAGTTGCGAGTTTCCTGGTTTCTATTTAAGGAATCCTATCTATTTCAATAAATGACGGAGCGAAGCCTCTGGCTCGTAGGGGTTGTAGCGCCTACGCCTCGGAGAGCGACTTCCACAAATTTTCAATCGTCATTCTTCAATCTTCAATTGTTAGCCCTATCCGGCTAGAATCTGTGCAATATGCATCGTCTTGATTGCAGACCCTTGCCGGCTCAACATTCCCTCAATATTCATCAGACAGCCCATGTCGCAGCCGACAACTGCATCGGCACCGGAAGCGATAATGTTATTTACTTTATCTACAACCATTGCTTCGGATATGTCCGCATACTTCACTGAAAATGATCCGCCGAAGCCGCAGCATCGGTCTGAATCGGGCATCTCGATAAATTCAGCGCCGGATACCGTCGAAAGAAGTTTGCGAGGTTGCTCGTGAATGCGAAGATTGCGTAATAGATGACATGAGTCATGATAAGTAATCCTGCCATTATAGCGGACCCCGAGGTCATCCACGCCCAGAATATCCACCAGATATTCCGTCAGTTCATACGTTTTTGCGGCCACCGTCTTTGCACGTCCCAGCCAGAGGGCATCCTTTTCGAATAACTGAGTGTAGTGGTGCCGTACCATGGTGACGCAGGACCCTGAAGGACAAACGATGGCATCCGCGGTCTCGAAAATATCGATGAACCGTTTGGCGGCAACTCGGGCTTCGCGGCGATACCCCGCATTAAAGGCCGGCTGCCCGCAACAGGTCTGCTGCGTCGGGCAAATCAGGTTGATGCCCAATTTGTGAAAAATTCGTACCATGGCTTCTCCGACTTCCGGATAAATACCATCTACCAGGCACTGAATGAAAAGGGTCACAGATGTTTTTGTATCTGCCATGAAATAAAATGCCTTTAAGGTGTGGCCATATTGCCTTCAGAAAACCAGCAAGCATGGACCTTACAATGAAACCATTAAAAAATCCAGCGTAAAAATGCCTGATCTTAATCGCACTCTGCTCTTTCGATAATTAGCTCATTATGCTAAAATATGCACTTTAAAGATCGGAAAAATAGGGATCGAGAACCGACCAAACGACCCCAACCCAAAGCGCTATTGCCATGACTGAAAAACGGATCGCCCTTATAGAGCTCATAGAAAAAATTGAAAGATTGGGACAGTTCCAGGACAGAATAGATTTTCCTTCAAGTGTCAATCAGATCTGGACAGCCTTTTTAGTAGATGTTCAGAATTTAATTGAGGTTGACGTCTGTGCGCTGTTTCTCGTCGACGAAACCAATGGTGAATTCGAATTAAAAAATGCCGTGCCGGAAAACAGGGCAAAACACTGCCGGCAGGAAATTGACCTTCAAATCGAATGCGGTATTTTTTCATGGATTATTAACAGAAGACAACCAGCACTGATTCCCGCCTTGGCTTTTGAAAAGGAAAAATCGATTGTTATGCTGCCGCTATCAACGGTGAAGAGAACACTGGGAGCCGTAATGCTCCTGACGCCTATCCAGGAAAGCCTTATTACCCATGAGAACCTGAAGCTTTTGACGATTCTAACCAAAGAGTTTTCTCTAGTTATGGAAAATACCCGGTTGGTCGAACGGCTGAGAAAAAAACAACTGTCACTGGAAAAAGCCAACAAGGAAATTAAACTTCTGTCCCGCACCGATTCACTGACCGGATGCTACAACCGCGGATATCTGAATGAACTTCTACCCCGGGAGATTACCAGAGCGTTAAGATATAAGCGACCTCTGGCCTTGGCAATGTGCGATATCGACCATTTTAAAAAGATAAATGATACTCACGGTCATCAGTGTGGCGATGAGGTCTTGAAAGAATTAGTCCAGAGTATTTCGCTGGCAAGATACGGCGGAGAAGAATTTTTGATTGTATTTCCTGAAACCCAACTTCGGAATGCCTCGGGTCTGGCGGAAAGACTTCGCAAGAATATCGCTAAAAACTCAATCGATGCCCAAGAAAATAAAATATCGATCACTGTCAGTTTTGGTGTAACCGGATTTAACTCCTCAAATCCCCCCAAAAACATAACCCCTGAAGCGTTGATACATATGGCGGACAAATATCTTTATGCAGCCAAAAATCAGGGCCGCAACAAAGTCATCAGCGGCTCTCTTGAAGAGTAGAATTATCCCGCTACGGTCAGAGATAGGCGCGCAAGTAATTAAAATGAATTGTTCTGGATTTCCGTTCTCCGGCGGAACTCCTCGAAACCCTCTTGAATGGCCTCCTTGATGACCTCGATTTTGAAGGGTTTGGTAAGATGATTATCAAAACCGACTTCTTTTAACTTATCAACGTCATATAAATCCGTATGCCCGCTTAAGGCAATCACAATCGTCTTGTTGTCGGTTTCTCGAATCTTCCGGCAAAACTCCACCCCGTCCATCTCGAGCATGATTAAATCTGTAATGATAATTGAAACTTTTTCTTTTGCCAAATGGGAAAATGCAGCTTCAGCAGAATCAACAATTGCAACATCATACCCTAATTTAAGAAGAAGTTTCTGCATAAGTTCCCTGTGGAAATCTTCGTCATCTACAACTAATATTCTTTTTTCCATCATGAGCTCTTCATCCTAATAGGTCTAATGCTGATTATTAATAAGGTTGTTTCGGGCCGTAAACAAAGAAGCACGTTAAGGTGAAGGAAAATTCGTAGCATAGGACCGTCAATTGTCACTCAATCCTCGGAGAATCAGCGACCACCAGCGGAGCTGGGGGTATGAGGATGGCCCCTGGAAGGGGCCGGGGCCACCTCTGCTGGTAGCCGCTGATTCAATTCATAAGCCGCCGGCATCGATCAGATTTGTACCTATCAAGCATGCCCTCGCGGTAACGGTAGAACCTTTTAAATTCTCACCGGCAAGCCGGTGGCTTATGAATTGAGTCACTATAAAAAAAAAGAATTTGAATGTCAATTCAGAAGATGATTTTATCATAAATTTTGAATTGCCCTGGGGAATGGAGGAGATTACTCATGAAACTGAAAAAGATCAGATCAATAAGACCCTGTATTCACTAAGCTTACTATCCAATTTTTTTGAATCCCCAACCAGTTTGTCCATTTGATCCCAGAATTGCCGGCTGTGGTTTTTAACGCGGGTATGAACCAGTTCATGCAAAATGGTGTAATCCAGTAATTCATCGGGTAATCTGACCAGGGTGATGTTCAAATTTATATTGTTTTTCCCGGAGCAACTCCCCCATCGGGTTTTCTGGTTTTTTATAAATACCCGGTTGTAGTTGAATCCGTGCTTTTGGGATAAATAATTGAGTCTGTCGATAATCTGTTTCCGAGCTGTGACCCGATTAATCGGCTTGCTTTTAGATAATGCTTTGGCCTCTTGCTCCATCAGCGCCATCTTGTTCAGGTGCTTTTTTAGCCAGCCGGTCTTTGAGCGTGCAAACATTTCGGCCCTGGTAAAGGAAATACCGTAAGGAACGGCAACCCGGGCACCCTTGAACGCTCTTACCGAAAGGCTTAGATGTTTGGCCCGGCGACTGCGTTCTATTAAAATGGTTCCGACACTTTTTAGCTCAATGGTTTTTGCTTCCACCTTCGCCATGCCTTTTCCTATATTTCAATGTTTGCCGAATTTCAACGACCTCGACAAGATATAGAATAATACAGATGGTATAGTAAAGAGGAAAAAAATAAACGTTACGGCATTGCCAAACCACATAATAAATTTCGGCCATATTCAATCTGCGTCTTCTATATGGGAAGGAAGAGCTATCGTCGGGTCCCGGTCGATCTTGACACCCAACTTCAATGCCCTTATGTTTTTCCCAGGAAAAACGGCTTCTGATGGTACATTCCCGGAACCCAAACCATTGATCGATCGTTTTTCCTATAATCCTGAAATCGAAAATATTTGAGAAATCGCTCCATATGCAGGCAATCTAAATGAAGAAACATCTCACTACCTTTCTACTTTGTGCAGTGCTGATTTTAGCGTGTACCACCAGCCCCACGGGGAGACGCCAGCTCATGCTTGTTTCGGAAGACTCGGCTATTGCCGCTTCCAAGCAGGCATACGTAGAGATGCTCAAGCCCTATGCCCAGAAAGGAAAAATCGACAACGATCCGGGTTTGAGAGGTCGTGTCTACAGAATTACCGGACGCTTGATTGCCCAGGCCATAAAGATGCGTCCGGAGACCAAGGATTGGGACTGGAGCATCAAAATTATCGATGATCCGGAAACGATCAATGCGTGGGCTATGGCAGGCGGAAAGATGGCAATTTATTCCGGTCTCGTGGAGAAGCTTAAACCAACAGATAGCGAGCTGGCCCAGGTACTTGGCCATGAAATTGCCCATGCTTTGGCCAAACATTCGGCCGAGAAAATGTCGGTGGCCATGGCCAGTTCAATCGGGGTGGCTGCGGTAGGCGTCGCAGCGGATGGCAGGGGATTGGCGCTGACTGGAGCGGCACTCGCCGCTGCCCTGGCAGTCCAAAAGCCTAACAGCCGTGCAGCAGAGTCCGAAGCCGATCGTATCGGTATCGAATTGGCGGCCAAGGCAGGTTACGACCCCCGCGCCGCGGTTACCCTCTGGCAGAAGATGGCCAAAGCCGGCGGCAAAGGTCCCCCCGAATTTCTCAGCACACATCCGGCTCCGGAGAACCGCGAGAAAAAGCTAGCCGAGCTCGTACCCGCAATGATGCCCTATTACGAACAAAAGGGAGACCGCCCTGCCTACCGACTATAAATTTGATTCCTATCGTTTAGCTGCCTTAAAATACTCATTGACCGTATTCCAGTTGATGACTTCAAAAAAGGCATTGATGTATTCCGGCCTCCGGTTCTGGTATTTCAGATAGTAAGCATGCTCCCACACATCTAACCCCAATATCGGTGTTTTCCCCTGGCTCAAAGGGCTGTCCTGATTCGCCGTGGTCACGATTTGCAGTTCGCCATTGTGCCAGACGAGCCAGGCCCAACCGCTGCCGAATAACAAAGCAGCGGCATTTGAAAATTCCTGCCTAAACTTTTCGAAATCACCAAAGGTCGAATTTATGGCGTCTGCCACATCACCGCTAAAGGTGGTTTCTTTTCTCAACATCGGCCAAAAAAAGGAATGATTAAAATGGCCTCCGCCATGGTTTCTTACCGCTGTCCGTATGCTTTCCGGGATAGACTGAAGATCGCGCAATAAATCTTCAACGCTTTTATTTTGCAAATCATCGTGTCCCTCTAAAGCAGCATTTAATTTATCAACGTAGGTCTGGTGATGTTTTGTGTGGTGAATTTCCATTGTTTGTGCGTCAACATAGGGTTCCAACGCGTTATATGCATATTGAAGTTCAGGTAATTTATGAATCATCATTGTTTGTGCGTCAACATAGGGTTCCAACGCGTTATATGCATATTGAAGTTCAGGTAATTTATGAATCATAATGACACCTCCATCTATTTTTACAAATTTTACAAAAACCCTGCCAAACTATGATGGATTGGCGGTTATTGTGAATTTGTATTTTTCATTCATTTGGAAGCCAAACCTTGGCGTGGCTTCTGTAAATGCTGGCAATTATCGAGTCCACGCTGCATTCAAAATTTAGTATAAGCACGATATTTTATCTCTCAACGGTATTATTCCTATTCGGAGAAAAATTAATTGGGGTTCCGACCGCAATCTGTGTGATTGAAATTTTCCCTTCATCGAAACAGACGGCCACATCGGTGCCCGGATTCCGTGGACGCTCATGAATGCTGCCCTCATATCTATATTCGGTTTTATTTATTTTGAAATCGTATTGATGGGGATTCGTATCCAATCCACAGAATTGGACCGGTATTTCAGAATGATTATCAGGTAGATGCGGCAAGTTGACATTCCAAAAGGATGACGGCGCAATATCCCGTTCCATCAGCATTTTTAAGACCGCTGCGGCATGGTATCCCGTAATATCCCAGTTTATTTGATGATCTTTGGCAATATATTGCGAAACGGCAATGGATCGATAACCTAATATGGCTGCCTCCCGCGCTGCAGCAACCGTCCCCGAGTTGTAGACATCAGAGCCGAGATTGGCGCCCGGGTTAATTCCTGAGATCAGCCAATGAGCTTCCGGTGATATTTGCTTGAGCGCTATCCGGGTGCAATCTGCCGGGGTGCCTTCAACGCTGTAATGGTTTGGCCCCATCTGATTTACCCGGATGGGTGCTCGCGTGGTGACTTTATGGCCAATACCGGATTGAGGTTGTGCGGGGGCCACTATGACAATCTGAGCGGCATCTTGAATGCAGCATTCTAGAGCGTGCAGACCCGGAGCATCATACCCATCGTCGTTTGTCAGAATGATTTTCAAATTTGTTTGCTCCCTCAAATTAAAATGATTTAAATTATAAAATTGATACCATACGGCGTTTTGTCAAATTTAATAAATGCACCCTTGTAATACTACATAGTGGCATTATACTAAGGATACGGCCAACGCAAATTGTATCTACAGCAAAATCTTTTGCCATAGATACCGGGCGCTATATCATTTAGAATTTCCAAAATTTTGGATATTTGAAATTTGCTCGCTTTTTCATCCAGTAGCCCGTTCAGGCCCTTGATACTTCTGAAAATTCATATTCCCGTCTGAGCAGTTTTCGAAAAGCGAGTCTTTAACCGTCAAAATCAAAATTAATCGTAAGGAAACCGGGAGGTACGCCAATGCACACTCAATGGCATAAACATTCTACAATTTTCATTGCGCTACTTGTAGCGATCATGGCCGGGATATTAATCACCGAGCCGTTGGTTGCCGCGCAGACGAATGAACAAGACGATGTCCAATCAACTGCAGTACCGGGCCAGCTTGCGCCCCGGCTGCAGAACCTGGGAAATCACAAGTTCCCCGTCATGACGAACTCGCCGCGGGCACAGCTCTTCATCAACCAGGGGCTGATGCTCGCCTATGGTTTTAATCACGCCGAAGCCGGGCGGTCCTTTCGCGAGGCAGCGCGCCTCGATCCCAATTGTGCCATGGCCTACTGGGGTATGGCCTTGGTGATGGGGCCCAACATCAACATGGCAATGTCGCCGGAAGCCGAACAACCAGCGCATGAAATTATCCGGAAAGCAGTGGCACTGAAGAAAACCGCCTCCGAAAGGGAACAGGCCTATATTGATGCCCTGGCGAAACGCTACTCCGGGGAGGAAAAACCAAACCGCAGCGCGCTGGATCGGGCATATGCCGCGGCGATGCGCGAACTTCACGACCGTTACCCCGATGATCTCGATGCGGCCACGCTTTACGCTGAGGCCGTGATGAATCTGCGGCCCTGGAATTACTGGACACGGGATATGCAGCCCTATCCGGAAACTGCGCAAATTCTTGGCGTGCTGGAATCCGTGATGGCACGCAATCCGAATCATCCCGGGGCCATTCACCTCTACATTCACTCTGTCGAGTATGCCCGTCCCGAGCTGGCTGAAGCCGGGGCCGAAAGGCTTCGGAAGTTGGCGCCCGGAGCCGGTCACCTGGTTCATATGCCTTCTCATATCTTCCGCCGAATCGGCCGTTACGAAGACGCATCCAAAAGCAACGAAGATGCCACAGCTGCCGACGAAGATTATATCGCCCAGTGTCGCGCCCAAGGCGTCTATCCCCTGGCCTATTACCCGCACAATATACATTTCCTATGGGACTCGGCCACGATGGAGGGGCGCAGCCAGGTCGCAATCAAGGCCGCACGCAAAGCAGCTTCCAGCATACCGGCGGATGCCTGGCGAGAGGTGCCGCTGCTGCACCAGTTTCTGGTAACGCCGCTCTTCGCGTACACCCGTTTCGGGGAATGGGATTTGATTCTCAACGAACCCCGGCCGCCGGAAGACAGCCTCTTCTGGACGGGTGTGTGGTACTACGCCCGCGGACTGGCCTATACCGCCACGGGAAAACTGGATGAAGCGACCCGGG
>CAMYLH010000410.1 GCA_947259065.1 uncultured Desulfobacterales bacterium | reverse complement strand
TCAAAGGCCACCGAACCCAGATCGCGTCCCGCGATGTTGGCGCTGACCCTCACCCTTCGCTGCTGGTCTTTGCGGTCGATCAGAATCGGACCGCGGCTGGCTTCGGTGATGACGAGATTGCGCAGCACCACCTTTTCACCGGATGCAGTGGTCAGCGAAAGGTTGAGAATCTCGTTTAAGGAGCGCTTTTCGGCATCTTTGAGCTGCACCAGAATGCGATAGGAATTGCCGCCCGCCCGATACTCGCCGGCTTTGGAACCGGCCACCGCGGTTTGCAGGAGCTGGGTGACATCGCGAACACTCAGGCCGAGATCGGCGACCTTGTCACGGTTCACGCGGATTTCCTGCTGGGGTATGCCGGCTTCGAGACTGGTTTGAACGTCCGTGATACCCGGTACATCCAAAATCAACTTTGCAACGCTCGCGGCCAGAGCATCTAACGTGGCAAGTTCGTAACCGCGGATCTCGATAGTCAACCCCTCGTCACCGCCCAGGAGTCGATCCAGCAAAAACTGACCCTGTGGTGCCCGCACACGGATCTCCATACCGGGGACCCTGCCGTTCAAACGGCGTCGCAGGTCCTGGGCAATTTCCACATTGGAGCGTTGGCGTTGGGCGGCCGGCAACAAAGACATATTTATTGCTCCCTCCGCGCCCGCGTCAGCCCGCCAGCCGGAGGCGCCGACACTGACCACCGAGGCGACTGCCTCGGGCACGGCCGGTTGAATGATCTGCTCCATGATGCGGGTCTGCCGATCGACCAGCTCGAGGCGGGTACCGATTTCCATCTTACCGTTTACGCGAACCTCACCCTCATCACTGGGGGGCAGAAATTCACTGCCGATCAGGGGCAAGAGCAGCAGACTCGCGCCGAGAATGGCCGCTGCCGCAAAGACGGTCATCAGGCGGTGGCCCAAAACCCAACGCAACAAATCCAGGTAGACGTTTTCGAGGCCCGTAAAGACGGAATTGGCGGCGGCGGACCAGCGGTTCGTTCGAGATGCCGTCACCTGGACGCGCTGATGGCTTGATGTCAGGAGCCTGGACGCCAGCATCGGAACCAGACTCAGGGCCACCGTCAGCGAACAGATCAGGGCAAAGATGATCACGTAGGCCAGCTCCTTAAAAAGGATGCCCGAGACGCCGCGCACGAAAATCAACGGCAGAAAAATTACCAGCGTCGTGATGGTGCTGGCGATGATGGCCGTACCGACTTCCCGGGCACCTTCCACCGATGCTTGTTCCGGCGCTTCGCCATTTTCACTGCGGCGGCGGAAGATGTTTTCGAGTACGACGATGGAACTGTCGACCATCATGCCCACCCCCAGGGCCAGCCCGCCCAGGGTCATCAGGTTGAGCGTGAATCCCCCGAAGAATATCAGTGCAAAAGTGGTCACAATCGAGATCGGGATCGACAGGGAAATCACCAGCGTGCTTCGGAGGTTGCGTAGAAAAAACAGCAAGACCACGACTGCCAGACCGCCTCCGTAGAGCACGGAGCGGGCAACGTTGGCGATGGACCGCTCGATGAAATTTCCCTGATTGATGACCGGCACCACGTTGATTTGAGGATAAGCCTGGTTGACCGTCTCGATTTCAGCCAGGATGCGTTTGGACACTTCGACCGTATTGGCATTGGCCTGTTTACGAATCGCCACGCGCAGTCCGCGCCCACCATTGACGCGGACGATACGCGTCAGCTTTTCGTAGGTATCTTTGACCTCGGCGATTTGACCCAGCGTGATGGCGACATTGTCACGCCGGTCGATGACCGTCTCTCGAATCTGATCGAGGTTGATAAACTCGGACGGTGCGCGCAGCGTGACCTCGTAACGTCCCTGTTCGATCTTGCCTGCCGGAAGATCGAGGTTGGCGTCTCGAATGGCATCGAGCACCCGGTCCAGCGGCAACCCCACGGCCTTGATCCGGTCAGGATCCAGTTCGATCCGGACCTCGCGGTTGAAGCCTCCCCAAACGTCAACCTGTGCGACACCCGGGATGCGGGCAAAGCGGTAACGGATCTGGACTTCAATCAGTTCCGTGAGCTCTACGGGATCGAGATTGCTGGAAATGCCCAATAAGACGACCGGAAAGCTGGCGATGTCGAATTTTCGGATGCGGGGCCGGACGATATCATCCGGCAGCTCGTTGATCTCGTCTTCGAGTTTGCCCTGAACGTCAATCGCGGCCGTATCGATTTCCGTACCCCACACGAAGCTGACACGAACCCTGCTGCGGCCCTCTGAAGAGGATGAGGTGATTTCCTCCACCCCGGGAACCGTGGCAACAATCTCTTCAATAATCTGGGTTACCAGCCGCTCCATAACCTCGGGACTGGCACCCTCATAATCCGTCCGGATGCTCAGCGTCGGCAGTTCGATGTTGGGCAGCATATCGATCTGCAGCCTGCTCAGAGAGACCGCCCCCAGGATGACCAGGATCAGGGTCACCATAGTGGTGAAAATCGGGCGCTTGACGCTGAAACTCGGCAGATTCATGGGGACTCAACCTTTCCGCGGCCGGCAGTGGGTTTATTTTGCTCGGCAGGAATCGAGATGGGCGAGCCGTCTTTCACCAGTTGCTGGCCCAGGGTGACGACCCGACCGGACAGCCCCTGGCCCTTCACCTGCACCCGGTTGCCCTCGCGGATGCCCGCCTTTACTTCATGCCAGGCGACCGATCGCCCATCCTCACTGACGATGAAAACGCCGTTGCGGTCATCGCGGATGGTCAGTGCTTGCTCCGGGACGATAGTGGCCTCCGGCACCCGGGCCAAGACCACCGTGGCCCGGATGAACATACCGGGTTTGAGCCGTTGCTGTGGGTTGTCGATGGTCATTTCGATGCGTGCCTGCCGGGTGGACTTGCGGAAGACCGGGGCAATGCGATCGATGCGGCCCGGATACTGCTCGTCCGGATAGGCGTCCGTTGCTAACGAAACGAGCTGTCCGGGTTTCAGGTAAGCGTAGTCTCTCTCGGTTACGAAAACCACCCCGACGATCGGATTCAGTTCGACGATCAAAAGCAGCGGCGCATTGGCAGCGACGGTCTGGCCTTCGTCCACATAGCGCTCGGCCACGACGCGAAGCTCGTTACCACCGGTCCAACCCGCGGTTACCCTAGTATAGCGGAGCCGGATATTGGCGGTTTCCAGCGATGATTCGGCCTTCGTAACCTGGGCCTCAGCGACTTTAAGTTGCGCCTGCCTGGCCAGTCGCTCCTGCCTGACGGCATCGAATTCGGAATCAGATGCGATCCCGCGTTTTAAAAGTGACTCGGTGCGTTTAAACTCGCGCCTGGCAATTTCCAGAGCGCTTTTGGCCTGAGACTGGTTGGCTCTGGCCACTTCCAGATCAGCCTGGGCCTGGGCGACAGCCTGGATATATTCATCGTTGTCCAGCTCGGCCACAACCTGACCCCGCTTTACCGTATCGGCGATATTCACGATGACACGTTCCACGCGGCCGCTGACTTTCGGTGCAACCACAAACTCAGCCAAGGCTTCCAACTCTCCGCTGAATGTGCGCTGTAACGCGATCGGCCCGCGCTGAATCTGAGCCACTTCTACCGGCACCGGT
>CAMYLH010000409.1 GCA_947259065.1 uncultured Desulfobacterales bacterium | reverse complement strand
TTTAAAAGGGACAACATTAAGGCCCTGTTTTTTCAGTACTGCTGTAATTGATAAGGAAAGAATGGTTTTCCCACCGCCGCCGCGCAAACCGGAGACAACGATTCTGGGGAGTGATATATTAGACATGAAATGAAACCGGGGAATACAAAATCGCAATAATAGTCAGGGACCAGTCACAGGCTTACATGCCCGTTAACTGGTCCCTGTTATCAGAAAGCTGCTATTATATTAATCCCTTTTCTTAGAGATACTCTTCGCTGGGGATATCTACTGAACTAGCTCCGCCGCCGTAGGAATACCTCAGTTTTCCTACGTTGATCATTTCACTGAGCGCAGTTTTAACCGTAGCCTTGTCTTCTTCTGTTTCTGCCATGATAGCTTTGATAATGTCTTTTTCTTTCAGTTTCTTTTTGCCCTTCATCTTTGTTGAGTAGGCAAATATTTTTTCCTGAATTTCTGCTTGTTCCATATCTCCACCTCTTCCTAAAAATTATTAGATATAAATGGTTTGCGATATTAAACTAACTTTTATCAAACGGTTTGTCAAGTTAGAAATCGCCTCTACAAAAAAGCGGGATTGTTTGATGCCGACCAGCCAGCCTTTTTTCTCGGAATCTTTGCCGCGTTGTTTGATTCGGAACCAGCCGTTGCTGACTCCTGCGGTTTGAGCCACCAGTTCGATCAGAACGATTGGATTCACGCCGTTTGCATCATAAAAAGGCCATTGATCGGTAACCGTCGCAGCTGTAACAGCCCTTTCATCATCCACTGCAATGATCTCATCAATAAGCAACATGCGATCACGTTGGGGCAAAAGATCTTCGATTCTGATGCCGGCAGGATTCATAAATATGGCAATTAATGATCAAACGGGTCAAAGGTAAATTATATCATTTCAATTTCAGCTGGATGTGATATTACTATATAAAGTTGGCACTGTAAAGAAACATGGCAAAAACCTCCAACTCCCAGGTGAACGGCACAAGTTTCGCTATGGGATGACACGAAGTGGTAGACAGAATGGAAAAATTGTTAAAAGAGCTCCAGGCCAAAATTGTGGATGTGCTGAATTTGATTGATGTGCAGCCTGAAGATATAGGGGCCGATGACCGGCTGGTGGGTGGAAAACTTGGAATTGATTCCATCGATGTGCTGGAAATGGTTATCATGATCGAAAAAGATTACGGCGTTAAAATCGACAACTGGGCGTAAAAGTGTTTGCGACCCTAGGAACACTGGCGGAATATATCCATAAGCGCTCTCCGGAGTTGGCCAATTGACCGATGTGCGGGTTTATATTGCCGGAATGGGAATCATCTCCTCCCTCGGCAAAGGGGTATCAACAACCGCAGAAGCCCTTCAAAAAAGTCTGGTCGGCATAAAACCGCTAAACCTTTTTTCGACAGCCTCCAATCAACCGCTCCCCGTGGGAGAGGCCGCCGGGCCGATTGAAGACAAGTCACTTCCGCGCACCCACCAGCTTGCCCGTCTGGCAGCCGATCAGGCCATGGCCAAATCCAGGCAGACGCCGGACGCGGTGGTGATGGGGGTTACGACCGGTGGTATGCTGGCGACAGAGGCCCTTTTGAAAGATAAAGCTCGGGATCCGGAGTTGTTCGGTCTGCACGCCACCGGATCGGTAGCCGAGGATATCGCCCGCCGATACTGCTGTACAGGACCGGCCCTGACTGTTTCGACCGCCTGTTCCTCCGGAGCTGCTGCCATAAAAATCGCGCTGGAGATGCTGCGCTGCGGAAGTGCTAAACGGGTATTGGCCGGAGGAGCTGATTCCTTGTGCCGGCTAACCTATTACGGGTTTTACGCTCTGCAGCTCGTTGATCCAGACGGCGCGCGGCCTTTTGATCAACATCGAAGGGGAATGTCGGTGGCCGAAGGTGCGGCCGTGTTGTTGTTGGTGGCAAACGATCGGCACAATGCCGTGGCCGAAATCCTCGGTGCCGGTTTATCCTGCGATGCCTATCATCCAGCGACACCGCACCCTCGGGGACAAGGCGCTCTGGCGGCCATGCAGGCGGCCATTGAAGATGCCGGAATTTCGAAGGCGGATATCGACTACATTAACCTGCATGGTACCGGTACCCTGGACAATGATCTTTCCGAAGCCGCGGCTGTCAACACCCTTTATCAGCGGCACCAGCCGCGGATGTCATCGGTCAAGGGTGCTTTTGGACATTCTCTGGCTGCCGCCGGCGCCATTGAAGCGGTTGTTGCCGTCATCAGCATTTCCAATAGCCTGATTCCGGCAACCGTCGGATGCACTCGGCCGGATCCGGATTTAAAGCTGCATCCCGTTATTCAGCCCACTCAAAAGCCAATCAGCACCGTTCTCTCAAACTCTTTCGGGTTTGGCGGCAACAATGCAGCGATTGTTATTGGTGCCTGCGGAAAATACAAACCCCACAGAACTAGCGTGAATGCACAGCCAATGGCAATTCTTGGAAGCGCCTGTGCAACCGGGGCGGGAAATACAAGTCAAACGATGGAAGCGATCGCACTTGGCAAAACGTGCGCAGGGATGCTGAGTATTCAGCACATATCCGCAAATCTCGCTGCCGCTGACGTGCGTCGACTTAAACGCTTTCCGCGCCTGGCATTGTCCCTGGCCATTGCAGCCCATGAGAATTCGGCGGGAAGCGATCATCCCTCGGCGGTATTTTTGGGCACCGGTTGGGGGGCCCTGTCGGAAACCTCGGATTTTTTAACCCGCCTGTTTGAAACCAATGAGCAGTTTCCCAGCCCGATAGACTTTATCGGATCGGTTCACAATGCCGCCGCAGGTCAGATTGCCATGCGATTTCAGGCTACCGGCGCCAATATTACCATGACCGGAGGCGATTATTCCTTCGAACAGGCACTCATGGCGGCGAGTTTGTTATCAAACCGTATGGATGATACCTTTCTGGTCATCGGAGCCGATGAATCGCATCCGCAGCTTTCACCACTCTTTGATCGATCCACTTCAAAGTCAGCAATTTTATCAGACGGTGGTGGCGCCCTGTGTTTAAAAACCGGGGCGAGCGCGGCCGGATTTACCATACAACCCCTTTTTTTTGAAAGCAGGGAAAATAATCCGGAAGTGATATCCTCTTTGATTCGGCGACTGGAACAGTCCCAGCAAATCAATGATCGCTATAGTGTGATTTTGGCAGGACTGCCTGCCGCCTGCCGCCGTCAAGGGGAAATGCAGTTGCAAAATCTGTTGTCGCTATCCGGTTTCAACCAGCTTGTGATTGATTATCGCAAAATAACAGGGGAGTATGCTTCCGCCTCAGCAGTGGCCGCCGCAATGGCCGTAAAGTTTTTACAGGATGGCAAAATCCCCGAAGTCCTATGTAAGGGCAAACCGGCGGATTTAAGCCAAAAGGGGGCGTTGATTATCGGCACGGGCAACTTTATCACGGCCCTGGAGGTGATGCCGACATGAAAGTATTGCTCGTTTCCGCCAATACACTGAGAGAACCCTACCCGGTCTACCCCCTCGGTCTGGATTATGTGGCCGGCGCCATTGCAAGCGACCATCAGGTGTTCATTGCCGATATGAACAGCTTGGGTGATCGGGATTCATTGGCTGCCGTTATAATAGAATTTTCACCGGATGTCATCGGGCTATCACTGCGCAACATTGACAACACCGACACCACGGATCCGAGAGGATTTATCGGACAATACCGGGAAATCGTCGATGCGATCCGTAATCATACCGATGTCCCGCTGGTTTTGGGAGGAAGCGGATTTACCATCTTTCCGCACGAGACCATGCAGGCTTTGGATGCCGATTATGGTATTATTGGCGAGGGAGAACGGTTGGGGCTATTGTTGAAGGCCATCCAAAACCGTGAAGATACCGGTTCGATCCCGGGTGTTATCACCCGCAAGAGCAAAAATGCCCTGCCGGTCCCCTGGGAAGGAAAAATCAGCCGGAGCCTTATCCCCAATCCTTCCAACCTTAAATATTACCTGAAAAACGGCGGAATGCTGAATTTGCAGACCAAACGGGGATGCCATTTTAAATGCGTCTATTGTACCTACCCCCATATTGAAGGACGGAAATTAAGGCTCATGGACCCCGAAGACATTGCGACCGCTGCACAGCGGCTGCAAGCAAGTGGTGCCAAATATTTTTTTATCACCGATTCAGTGTTTAACGCCGATTATGCCCACAGCATCGCGGTGGCAGAGGCCTTCAAAAAAACGGGGATATCCATACCATGGGGGGCATTTTTTACGCCATTGAAACAACCCGAGGATTATTTTTCAATATTGGCGGATGCCGGGTTGACCCATGTGGAATTCGGCACAGATTCCCTATCCAATCGCGTTCTGGCATCTTATCGCAAACCGTTTCGGGACCAGCAGGTTTTTGCAGCTCATCAGGCAGCGATCGATGCGGGTCTCTACGTTGCCCACTATTTTCTGCTGGGAGGTCCCGGGGAAAACCCGCAGACCCTTAGGGAGACACTTACCGCGGTCGGCAGACTAGAAAAATCCGCTTTGTTCTTCTTTTGCGGCATGCAGGCGACTTAACTGGGTGATTGGTGCCGGCGGTGAAGAAACCGCTAAAATAATCAGCAGAATGTATCAGCGCGGACATTGTGGTCCCATGTGGGAATATCTGATCCGCTTAAGCTAGTGTCATGTCCCATAAATATGTTAAATAAGTCGTATTGGGTATGTAAGTATAGCTGAGTCATTGAATTGAGAAAATTCCAAGCACCAAAGAATTTCATTCTGGAAAAGGAAAAACTATAAAATCAATCTGAGTTTTAATATTATTTATAGGACACCACTCTATCCCTTTTTGCGGTTGAATATTTGATTGAATTAATTTAAAATAGTTTACTATGAAGTGGTACGTTTTAAAGGAATTGACCCAATCCGATAAAAATGAAATAACAGCCGATATACACGTTCCGCCGGATTCGCCCTGGTTTTGCGGGCATTTTCCGGGAGAGCCTATTTTGCCGGGCGTGGCTCAACTTGGCATGGTCATCGATGCTATCCGGCAGGCTTGGCATGGTCATCGATGCTATCCGGCAGGCGCGAGATCAGGATTTGAAGGTAACAGGGGTGCGGCGGGTGAGATTTAAACAAATCATCCGGCCCGATGATAAATTAAAACTAATAACAGCACCGCTGAAAGAAAACGTCGGCGCGTATACTTTTCGCATTCTGGTCGAAAATGAGGCGGTCTGCAGCGGCGTGATGATGGTTGAAGAACGAATGAACATCGAACATCGAACGTCCAACATCGAATGCTGAATGGGAAAAGATTAAGGTAAGCGTTCACGGGTTCAGGGTTACAATTTTTTCGTCAACTTTGCTCGACGTTCATCTATTAAAACAACCATGTACGCCATAAATGTAACCTGTGAATGTTTACAAAACAACTTAGCGCATATAAGGCAAAGCCTCTAACTAGTATTAAGGGAGAACACTCAGTATGTCGACAACAATTGATGTGGAAAGTATTACCCTGCGCGTAGCGGAAATCATGATCGAGGAACTCAAACTTGAAGATGTAACACCGGCAACCTTTGACCCCGAAATCGACTTGATTGATGAAGTGGGGATCGACAGCATGGATCTGGCGACCGTGGCCCTGGTGCTACGGGATGAATACGCCATTCGAATCGATGAGGATGATTACCCAATGTTGACAAGTATCCGGCTAATATCCGAATACATCGATAACAAACGGAAAAATGTCGCCTAGAATTTATGAATGATTGCCCCTCCAACAAAGAATGGAAATTTTCCGAAATTCTGGCGGATCATAAAATCCGTGCCAGATGGGAAAAGGTTCGCAAATATTTTTTTCTGCGAGAATCTACCTATGACATGGCCAACCGGTGCAATATCCGGTGTGAGGGCTGTTATTACTACGAAGGCGATAAACAATTCGCCGAGGAAAACCGGGATCCGGCTGCCTGGCGTGAACTCATGCGGGCAGAGAAAGCGCGCGGTATCACTTACGTTGTACTTGCCGGGGCCGAGCCTTCATTGGTACCCGAGCTCTGTGAAGTCTGCTTTCAGGAAATGCCGCTGGGAACGATTGCCACCAACGGGTTGAAATTCATTCCCGAATCCATCAACTAGATGTAAACTGACGTTTAATATGTTTTCCGCTCCGGTAGAATATGACGGACAACTGCGACACACCGTCTCATCTTTGAATCAGAACCGCAACGTTATGATCGACCTGCTGAAAGAATATCCCGCCAGCGTGCTCTTTTCGAATTATAACGCGGTGGCTCACACGCACCAATCCGGTCTGCATGATCTTTATTCCTGCCCATACCCCCGGATGAATCCGTCAACCGATATCGGCCTGGGGCGATCGTTCAGACAGTATCGTACCGATCTTACCTGGGACAGAGCGGTTGCCTGCTGCGTGCCGGATACCGACTGCGCCGATTGCCGGCACTATGCATCCGGCAGTGCGATTGTGACAGCCCGAATGTTTCGCCATGCCGCCGATCCGGATACCTTTCATTCCTGGCTCGATTATGTCGACACCTATCTAGCCGTTTGGGTGATGGGATATGAGAAAGGTGGCAATCTTTGCAGGCATCTGGTTGCGCCACCCGGGCAGGAGTTATTTTAATTCTAATCACAGTCAAACCAAACATCAGGCGTAAACAATGATCACCGTAAGCTCTTTGCTGGATCCACATTGGCATAAACGTTACCAACGAATTTCAAAACTCAACATTCGCAGCTCAATCTATGACGTCACCAATCAGTGTAATTTGCGATGCAAAGGCTGCTTCTTTTTTTCATCCGATGAGCACAAGGCGGCTGTCGAGGAAAAGGATATAAAAAAATGGGAAGCGTTCATCGATGGCGAAAAGGACCGTGGTGTTAATCTTGCCATTTTGATCGGCGGCGAACCGACCCTGCATCTGGACCGCGTCGAGGCCTTTTATTCAAGGCTGTCGACATTTTGTGCCACCAACGGTTTGATCAAAATTCCCCGCGACAAATTCCCGGATATGATGCTGGGCATTTCGCTTTGGGGGGACGAAGCGGATGAAAAGACACTCAGAGGCAAAGACACCTTCAGCATTTCCAGCAAAAATTATGAGGGCGACTCCAATGTCTATTATCTGCTTACCCTGACGCCTACACAGATCGGTAAAATCGAGCGTATCATCCGCAAAATAAGAGATGCCGGCCTGAAGGTCCACATGCAGCTGCTCTCGAATGATGAAGGGGTAGACGGTTTTAACTGGCAACCGGAGCAGCTCGAGGATCTGAGGGCCGAAATGGATGATGTGCTGGACAAATATCCAGATACCGTCATCTCCTCCAAATATTACCATGAAATCATTACCAGCGGTAAAATGCTGGGCCGCACCTTCGGCTGGGATGAATGTCCTTCCGTCACTCAGCCGCTGGATC
>CAMYLH010000408.1 GCA_947259065.1 uncultured Desulfobacterales bacterium | reverse complement strand
TGGACAGGATTTAGCGATACGAAAACAAAATAATCCTGATAATCCTGTAAATCCTGTCTAAATTAATGAAGTTTCATAAGAGGAAAAGGGGGTCGCTAAGTACTAATGTCTGCTAAATTAGCTTTGAGTTATCCTGAAATCGTAACTTTTTTTAATAAAATGATTAACATCCTTAATTTTAGGCATTTTAGGCATTTTAGGCATTTGCCACGTATATCTCTGCTCTCAAACCGCCTCAAACAGGCCACTTCATCTAAGCGCAGACTTGGAAGGAATTTAGGATAGCGGATATGGATAACGGTAGAATCGATCAGATTATTGATAAACATCAGGGTGAAGCCAGCTCACTGATTCAAGTATTACTGGAAATTCAGAGCGAATATCATTGGCTTCCGAAGAATGCATTAGATAGGGTCAGCGAGAAATTACAGGTTCCTTTAACCCGCATACAGCACATCGCGACCTTTTATAAAGCCTTTAGTTTAGTACCGAAAGGGCGTTATGAAATTCACCTTTGTATGGGTACTGCCTGTCATGTTCGTGGTGCGATGCGTGTCCTCGACACGGTGGAAGACCTGACTGGTATTAAACCTGGTGAAACGGACCTGGATTTGAAATTCAGCTTGGATACGGTCAACTGCCTCGGCTGCTGTGCCTTAGGACCGGTGGTTGAAATCGATGGGAAGACCCACGGTAAGATGGCGCCGGGCGAGACAGCAGATGTGCTAAAAAATTATGAGTAGGATTAAATTATGTCGCGGATAACTTCACCAGCTGAGTTGGAAAAATTCCGAAACAGCATCTTGTCGCAAAGAAACCCAAATAAACCTTGTATTACACTCTGTTCCGGATCTGCCTGCCATGCGACGGGTAGTCGAAAAGTCGCTGAGAGTATTGAAGAAGAGATTAAAAAACAGGGCTTAAGTTCTGAGGTGGACATCAGGAAGACGGGTTGCCATGGCTTTTGCGAGAGGGGCCCGATTATCGTTATTCACCCGCAGGAAATCTGCTATTTTCAAATAGAGCCCGAGGATGTTGCTGAAATTATCTCCCAGACCATAAAAGAGAAAAAGGTCATCGAGCGTCTACTCTATGCCGACCCGAACACCAATGAAAAGATCATTCATGAATCTGAAATCCCTTTTTATAAGAACCAAAAGCGGCTTGTTTTCGGCTCCAACGGTAGTATTGATCCAAAGAGCCTCGATGAATATCTGGCAATCGGCGGTTATGCCACGCTAGCCAAAGCACTTTGCGGGATGTCCTCCCGGCAGGTATTGGAGGAAGTCAAAAAATCCAAACTGAGGGGGAGGGGCGGTGGCGGCTTTGCCGCAGGCCGAAAGTGGGAAGGATCACGCAATGCCCCTGACGAAACAAAATATGTGATCGTCAATGCTGACGAGGGGGACCCTGGCGCTTATATGGACAGAAGCCTCCTCGAAGGCAATCCTCACTCCATCCTCGAGGGGTTGACCATCGGAGCCTATGCCATCGGCTCCCAAGAGGGCTATATTTACGTTCGGCAGGAATACCCTTTAGCGGTGGAGAATGTGAACATCGCTATCAAAAAAGCTGAGGCGTATGGTTTTCTTGGAAAAAACATCCTTGGCTCGGGCCATGATTTCACTGTTAAAGTGCATCAAGGGGCCGGCGCTTTCGTCTGTGGTGAATCGACTGCTCTGATGACGGCCTTGGAAGGCAGGGTAGGAGAGCCCAGACCGAAGTATATCCGCTCCAACATCAAGGGCCTTTGGGGTAAACCCAGCGTTTTGAATAATGTTGAGACATGGGCCAATGTACCGATTATTATCGATAAAGGCGCTGATTGGTTTACTCAATTTGGGACAGAGGGAAGCAAGGGCACAAAGATTTTCTCCCTGGTCGGCAAGATAACCAATACCGGCCTTGTGGAAGTCCCCATGGGCATGAGCCTGAAAGATATTATCTACAAAATCGGCGGTGGAATCCCGGGGGGCAAGCGGTTCAAAGCAGTGCAGACCGGGGGACCGTCCGGAGGATGCATCCCTGCTGAACTGTTAGATTTGGAAGTTGGTTTTGATGAACTCACCAAGGCCGGTTCAATGATGGGGTCAGGTGGGATGATTGTAATGGATGAAGATACCTGCATGGTTGATGTCGCCAGATATTTCATTGACTTTCTGACGGATGAATCCTGCGGTAAATGTGTCCCCTGCCGGGAAGGTCTGGGGCAGATGCTTAAAATTCTCACCAATATCACCGAAGGAAAGGGAAAAGAGGACGACATCGAGCTTTTGGAGGAACTCTCCGAGGTAGCCCAAGAGGCCTCCCTTTGTGCTTTAGGAACGAGTGCTCCTAATCCGTTTCTAAGCACGCTGCGATACTTCAGAGATGAGTACGAAGCACACATCAAGGAGGAGAGGTGCCCGGCTTTGTCCTGCAAGGAATTGATCTCGTATCATATTGATACCGAAAAATGCCGGGCCTGTATGATCTGCCTCAGGAAGTGCCCTGTCGAGGCGGTGGACGGCGGCAAGAAAAAGATCCATGTAATTAACCAAGAGAAATGCACCAAGTGCGGAACCTGCTTTGAAGTTTGTCCCTCTCGCTTTGGTGCCGTGAAAAAGATTTCAGGCGAGCCTGTTCCGCCTCCTATCCTTGAAGAAAAAAGAATGATAACCCGAAAGAGCAAAAAAAATGAATGAGATCCTTTTGCAGGTTGATGGAAAAGAAGTCGAAGCAAGGGAAGGGATGACCGTCCTGGAGGCAGCTCAAAATGCGGGTATTTTGATACCCACGCTATGCCACCACGAAAAATTGGAACCTTTTGGGGGGTGCCGAATTTGCATCGTAGAAGTAGAAGTTCGCGGCTGGACAAGGCGCGTTGTTTCCTGTGTTTACCCGGTAGAAGAAAATTTGGTAATAAGAACCAGATCTGAGAAGATCGATAAAATTCGCAAAATGATCCTGGAGTTATTGCTGGCTCATGCCCCGGATTCCCCGGATTTGCAGGATTTGGCTCAAGAATATGGCGCAGACAGAGACCGTTTTGAAAAAGAGGCTTCATTTTGCATTCATTGTGGTCTATGTGTAAGATACTGTGATGAGATCAAGAAAAAGAACGCGGTTGGATTTGTTGACAGAGGAATAAGAAAAGAGATAAGTTTCATTCCGGAAATTGCCGCTAAGGAGTGTTGGGACTGCAAAGAATGTTTTCCGCTTTGCCCTACAGAGGCACTACAGGCAGCTTACGTATTAACCAAATCGCTCATCTCTCTGCGACCTTCTCTTGAATCCGCGTCAGAGAAATAGGCAAAGAAAAAGAACGATATTGAATTGATCGAGGAGAAAACGTCCCAAGCCATCACGACTTATAACAGTCTGCTGAAGCAAGAAAAAGAGGTTTCTGCGGGATTTCACATATCTTGTTAGGTAAACAGTCCGGGCCTGACCTTAGACCCTTCTAAAGCCACAAATTCTATTTATTTGCTCTGGAAAAGCCATGATCTTTATCGATGCGGGGATTTCAACTTCTTCCGAAGGTGATAACAATTCAAAATCCAGATAGCAGGCGAAAGAATCCCGATACCGGCCAAAGCGATTTCAAAT
>CAMYLH010000407.1 GCA_947259065.1 uncultured Desulfobacterales bacterium | reverse complement strand
TCATATATGTTATGGCTATCTAAATAAATCCAAGGGTCCCTTAGTTCGGATACTTAGACAGTAAAACGTATCAAATTCTAATTTTTCGGTTATCTTAAATCAAAGCAAGCTGCATCATCGGGGTTGCATGCGGCACCCACAATGCGCTGCAACTTTCCATTCAAAAATGCAAGGTAATACATAAACTTTGCCTGATCTTCATAATATATCCAAATAGGCCCAAAATCTTGTCTTCTTCCGATCTCTAAAGGATCGCCACATTTTTCCCGAACATCTCTATCTAAATCCCCTACAGCAACCACCCCTCCCGAACATCGATATGATGATTGATCGGCTAAACTTCTGAAGTCAATAGAGTGTGACTTATCGCCAAAAATAATCAGCATGGTTAACGCAGTTCCTAAAACAAGCGTATTTCTAATCATTTTAGCCTCCCTTTTGTCGTTGTATTATCCTTTGCTTTTAATTAAAATTTGTAGACAGCACTTTTCAAAATATCATTGCGACGTCTAACCACGATAAATTGAGATAATCTGAACCCGGTTAAGTTGATGATATCTTCTAAATTTTCCCCTGATTTGACGTATCTCGATATATCCCAAAGTAAAACGATGTCTATAAATGCAATCTTGATTACATCAAAATTTGATTTACAAAAATTTACGTTATCTTGCCAGTAGTTGCAATTCGAGAGTTATCGAAACCTGTGATGATATGTTTCGGATATCATACGGTTTTGTGGGGTGTCAATTGTTAACATTTATAGAAGCAGATACTGTAACTCGCTTTTAAAGCCGTACCCCCTGAATAAATATAGCTGTAACCTACAATTTAATGAATAGACTCCTGACACTCTCAAGGGGTTACCTCCAAATTTCAGGCATGCTCATTTTGCCTGATCCGATTATGGGCTCAGGCCCCACTTCCCGCAGTGCCGTCTCCTGATAGACCCGGAACACGGCCACAATGAACTCCTCCCAGGCTACTGCCCTACTGCGAGAGCCTTTATCCAGTTTTTGGAACGGAGGGTTAGCTGCGAACTCCATGGCTCGACGACCTAACTCGGCTATCTCGGTTTGGAGCGCGCCTGAAAGAAGGTCTTCCAGAAACTGGTCGGCAGGGTAAAACTCCGCGGCCCGCACCATGTCGCGGAATACCTGTAGTAGCAGCACGTTCCGAGGGCCTTCCCATAACTCATTAACCGCTGCGTCTCGGAAAATTCGCGGAAGAGAACAGAAGTCTTCGATAACCCCGTGGCCACCGAAAATACTGATACCCTTGCGGAGAGCGTCAACCGAATCATAGGCAGTGACCAACTTCTGCATGATGATTAGTTCCCTCAGCAGGAAACGCCTGCGCCGTATCTCCATTGCCTCATCCGAGGCCAAACCAGGCTGCAGACGTCCGCCCAATTCCTGGAACAGGGCGTATATCTTACACACCCCTGCCAGACAGCGATGTGCCTCGTGCACCAAATCACGCACTTGCTGGTTGGCCAAGGCCCACTCACCGATCTTGGCACCAAATACGTCACGGAACTCGGCATAGAGTTGGGCCTCACGAGCGGCTCGGGTCATGACCGCGGCACTGGCAATGCCCACTGTAATACGCGACAGGCTCAGGACAATGCCAACCACGTTAGCGACACCCCGGTTCGTGGGACCAACAGCGTAGCATCTAGCGCCGTTGTACTCCAACTCGGCTGTTGGCACTTCTGCCGTGCCCATCTTCCATTTGATACGGTTGATGCGGAAGTTATTGCGGATCTCTTTTTCCTTGTCCCCTGGCATCCAAGCCGGAACTATGAAGGTGCCGACATCCTCGCTGCCTGAGATCTTCGCTGTAACTACGGCGTAGTCGGCGTGTATAGCCGAGGTGAAAAACTTGGAGCCGTATAGTCGATAACGGTTACCTTCCGGTACGGCCTCTAAAAGGTTGGAGGGGATATCCGACCCCCCTTGGATCTCGGACACGAACTGGGCACCGATGCCGAATTCGCTGTTCACTCCCTCCGTACAATGATCAAGTATGGTCTTGATATCGGGGGTCTGGTCTTCGGGAAATTGTTTGATCAGAGCCACTAGCCCCTCGGTGCAGGCAATAGGGCACATCACACCAAACTCACCCAACTGGTGCAACAGATAACGTTTGGCCATGCTCTCCCAAGCCGTGACCTTGGATGAGAAAAGGCCTTCGGCGAAAATCTCCTTCTCCAGTTGCAAGGTTTCAGCAGAACGCACAATGCGGTCGATGCGTTGGTTGTAAGCATTTTGGTGTTCTACATATGGCAGCTTGTTAGGATTGCCGCCAGTATCGGTCAAGGGCCGCCAACGGAAGGAAACTTTGGGTGAGAACTCCCTAAGCTTTCGATCCAACTCAACAAACTCATCTCCTGCGAAATACTTAAGGGTCTTTTGCAGAAAAGGATCATCGGCGTAAAAGTCGAAGTCGTGAAGTAAGTTGAGAAATGCTTCAAACGAATATGGATTGTTACGGTCAGGAAAACTCATGCTGCACCTCCTTTAGAAAGAAGATAATAGTGGCAGTAATTGCATTAGCCTAAAATTGCTTGTCAGAAGGCAGAGCTAAATCAGGACGAGATCAGGTGTAGGTTGAAATATTAATGTTCAATATCACGGAATAGCTAAAACCACAATATATCGATCTGAGTGAATCAATGGAAAACTTTGATCCGCCTTTTAATTATCGGAAAATCCGGGCGATTCTTTTCGCACGGTGTAGATTGCACTTTCACATCTAAAAAAGATTTGTTTAATTGACATTTTATCTTTGACAGGATTTCATCCGCCGGATAAATTGTTCGTTCATCTTCAACAATCGATCTCTTTCTTTCAAACCCGAAAGGAATTGGGTGAATGAAGAATTCTAAAGAAA
This sequence comes from uncultured Desulfobacterales bacterium, assembly GCA_947259065.1. Lineage (GTDB taxonomy): Bacteria > Desulfobacterota > Desulfobacteria > Desulfobacterales > JAFDCJ01 > JAFDCJ01. The sequence goes on along the minus strand of CAMYLH010000407.1, from coordinate 703 downwards.
AACGCCTCATTCAAGAGCTATTAGAAACCGCCGGAATACAAATTAACGGTACAGAACCTTTTGACATCCATGTCCATAACCCCGATTTCTATCCTGAGGTATTGGCCGGAGGATCGTTGGCATTAGGAGAAAGCTACATGGATGGCTGGTGGGATTGTGTTGCTCTGGATCAATTTTTTTATCACGTCATGGGGGCTCGCCTGGACAGAAAAGTGCGGGCATCCCGGGCGGCTTTGTGGGCTGCGTTGAAAGCCAGATTACTTCAAAAAACATCCCGGCAAAAAGCGTTTGAAATCGGTCGACGGCATTACGATATTGGAAACGACCTGTTCACCGTCATGTTGGATCGGAAAATGAACTATTCCTGTGCATACTGGAAGCAAGCCGACAACCTCGACGCTGCCCAGGAGGCCAAGCTCGATTTGACCTGTCGCAAACTGATGCTCAAAGAAGGCATGCGAGTTCTGGATATCGGCTGCGGCTGGGGAGGGTTTGCCGTTTATGCAGCAAAAAATTATGGTGTTGAAGTGGTTGGCATCACTGTCTCCCAGGAGCAAGTCAAATTGGCCCGCGAACGGATCGCAGGACTTCCGATTACCATCGAATTGAAAGATTACCGGGATCTCCAGGAGCGTTTTGACCGGATTGTTTCCATTGGTATGTTCGAGCATGTCGGTCTGCCCAACTACCGTAAGTACATGGA
>CAMYLH010000406.1 GCA_947259065.1 uncultured Desulfobacterales bacterium | reverse complement strand
CTAACGGTCTCTTGAAGACCCAAGCAAAGATATAGCAAAATCCTGCCAGACCGTAAACAAAGGTTGTTATGGATAAGATGCTGGAACTATTCATTATGTTTTCCTCTTCACGATAAAGATTAAACATAGGTTGAGCGGTTTAGGGTTCAACGTTGGCGGTTGAAAAAACCCAGACAGCTCGTATCAAATGGCGTGTCACTAGTGAATTATTTATTTCCGAGTCAAGAACTCAAGCAAGAGTCTATACGTTAGGTTCCAGTTTTGCAAGTTTATCGGCAAATCCGGTGACTCTAGTGTGCATCCCGGTTTTATTTTTGTTAGCTGTACCGACTACAATGACCTCGGTTTTTTCCCCGGTTCGCACCAGTTCTATGCATATCTGTTGATGAGCCATGAAAAATGTGATGTAGCAACCGATGATCATCAACATAAATCCACAGTATACGACCCAAACACCGGGGTCACGGTTGACCTGCAATCCGGTATAAAAGCGCGGCACATTCTCGACCACTGCGATCAAAACGTTGCCCTTTCGCATTTTATCAAAACTGGGAAAGCGTAACGGCAGGGCGACCTCAGCCGGATCTCCATCGGGCGGCGTCAGTATCCCGACAAGCGCCTCTCCGACATCCTGGCCTTTAAATTTAAAAGAGCGCACCAGACTTTTTATATCAAATGTCCCAAGCTTTTCGGGGATTACCACCGGCCGCCCGATGCCGGTTTTTTGGGTGTAAACCTTGCCGGTGGCACGGCTTGTGAAGCTTAAAACCACATCGCTTGACGGCAGGGTTCCGTAGCTGGACTGATATATACTGATTCCCTTATAGCGCAGGGGGTCATTGACAATGATATCTTTTTTCAACACCGGGCGCCCCTGCTCCAGAATGGTCAAGCTTGAGCGGAACTCTTTTGGGGCTCCGGTGTCGTAAAAACTGACATCAAAATCTTCGCACCGGATCTCAAAACCGAGGTTAAACGTCTCAGTGCTATTGCGCACCTGCACGCGCTGAGCGCTTTCACCTTCGGGGATATTGACAAATCCGTCAAATCCAAACATTGAGCCGATCAAGCCCCCAACCAACAGCAGAACCACGCTAAAATGAACCGTGTAAACCCCAAAACGTGTCCAGCGGCCTTTTTCTCCGAAAATTGCGAAACCATGTTCGGTGGCTTCGATATGGCTGTAACGAAAATAGCGGGTTACAAGCTTTTGATAGATTTCTTTTAGTTGCTCCGGCGCTCGCTTATTCTCAAACTTTTCCTTGTGTTTGATATTTCTAAACCTGGGTAGCTTGAAGGTAGGATTTTTGACAAACAATATCCGTCGGTTGACTGACATCCTGTCGATGGAACAAACGATGATATTGGTGGTCAGCAATATTAGCAACAGCTGAAACCACCAGGAATGATACATGTCGAAAAGATCGAGGATATTGAATAATCGATATAAATATCCCCCGAACGCTTTAAAGTAAGCAGCCGGGTCTTCATTTTGTGGAATCAGGGTACCGATAATAGAGGTCGCGGCAAGGCTCAAGAGGAGCACGATGGTCAACTTTACAGATGAAAAAAAGTCCCATATTTTGCTGAAGGGATCTGCAGTCATCACCTGGTTGGGCATGGATTGTCCTTTCTCAAGAGGAAATAAGCCAAGTACCATACCAAACTGCTCGGTAATAGGCAACAGGGAATTGTCACGAATTGCGAGAAAAAGCACAATTCCTCAGCCGCAGATCTGTCGCCGCTTACCAGCCGGCTGTGTCTTTTGACCTGATATGGGCGATTTTTCGTGAAAAGCGGTGGCGGAAATTTACCATGCCGAGTTTTTGGTTCGTCTCCAAGGTGCACCAATGAAAGCATACGGTCCATATGTGAGCATAAGCGGTACGCCGAAGACGTGCCGGATGGCAAGCCCCTGTGGCAGATGGATTGATTTGTTTGCGAGGCCCTAAAATCGTTGTCGAATTCAGGAAATTCTAATTTCTTTCCAATTCGACAGATCCAAAAAAATAGTCTTCAACCTTCCGTTGTATTCGGGAAGGTTTGAAGACTATTTTTTCACAGGCGTGTTGTGTGAAGATGTTATTTTTTTACGTACAGGCCGCGGGACGGGGCTGTGACCATGCCTTTTTTAGAGAGCTTGTAAAGTGCATTGCTCAGCTGCCGGGCATCGAGTTGGGTTTTTATTTTCAATTGAGCAACGGTGACACCTTTTTTGCTTCTTTTGATAGCATCGAATACCGTGTCAAGCACGGTCTTGCCGCCGGCCGGCGCGGCTTTTTTGGCGGCAACTTTCTTCGCTGCTGCTGGTTTCTTCGCTGCTGCTGGTTTCTTCGCTGCTGCTTTTTTCACCGCTTTAGGCTTAGCGACCTGACTTGAGAGCTTCTCCACTTGTTTGGAAAGCGCTGCTAGAGATCTGGAAACGGTTTTGAGTTGACTTTGCAAATTCTTCATGGAAAATTCCTCCCTTTACTATTACTTCAAATTTTTTTATCAGGTTAAACTCTTCTGAAGAGTAATACATATTATTCAGAAAGTCAACATAAGCAGTGATAAAGTAAAGAAATTCACCGGATGATTGACAAAATCGAGGCGATATGTAAGATAGGATTTTACAATTCCACCGCAGGTTGATACCGAACCAGGCAGAGCAGCCGTTTAAATCTTGGTGCTTTGAGGTTCCAAACAGTCAAATGCAAGAGCAATCTTCTCTTTCCAATAACAGCGATAAGTTCCGTATTCGGTATGAAGAACAACTTAATGTTGCCCAGTTGCAAGCGGTCACTACCACGGCAGGCCCGCTGCTTGTAATCGCCGGAGCCGGCAGTGGTAAAACCCGCACACTCACCTACCGGGTTGCCCGTATAGTGGAAGATGGCGTCTCTCCAGCCTCTATTCTTCTTCTGACAAGCCCACGCAAAGGCGCCCGGCAAATGCTGCTACGGGCCGCCAAACTGCTGGATCACAGATGTGAAAAGACGAATGGAGGTACGATGCGTATACCTTTTATTTCACTATTTATGAAATCGCCCTTTGACGGCTTACAGGAGCATGCGGAAAAAGTAAAGGAATGCGCCTGGGCTTTTCAGCAGGCCATCGAGTGTCATATTGCCGACCAGTGTGAAAATTTTGAGGAATTCAGGCTTGAGGTCGATAAATTCGAAAGTGAAGCCGATTCCATAAAACGGCGCATTCGCGATCACCAGCCAAAGGGCACTCTGATGCCGGTGGACAAAATTCAGTTGTTTCGATATCTGCGCGAGCAGGATAAAGTGCTGGATGCGGTTGAGGAAGCGCTTGATTGGCTTTCCTTCAGATCCGGGCCTGGTATCCCGCAAGCCCTTGAAAAGGATTTCTTTTTACTCGTAGATGCGGTCATGGATCCTGTGGAAGAGATGTGCCGTCTGGTGTTGGAAACCAGAAAATATTTTAAAAGTTATTCCAAAAAGCAGTGTGAAATAGTCAAAGATATTATCCATACGATTCGTCGGCAGGAACATGATGCGGATAAAGTTGAAGATGGGATTAAAGAAAAATTGCTTAACAGCCATATCGAGCCGATCACTGTTTTTCATATGATCCGACTCGCTGAAATCATCGGCTCTATAGCG
>CAMYLH010000405.1 GCA_947259065.1 uncultured Desulfobacterales bacterium | reverse complement strand
TGTCAGTTTTATTCAACGTTTGTTAGGACCGGATATGAGTGCAATTTGGAGCCGCATCGCCATTTTATGTCTTTTCCTAATCTTTGGTTCCCATGCGCAGTATACCATCAATCAACGTTCGGCAGCCGAGGCCGCACTTCGCGAAAGTGAAGAAAAGTTTCGTACAATTATTGAAACTGCTCCCGACGGGTATTATGAGTTGGATCGGAAGGGTAATTTTATATTTTTCAACGATTCCATGTGTAAAATTCTCGGCTACTCCCGTAATGATTTATCTGCGATGAACCAACGCAAATTGGTGGATGAGACCAATTCGCTCAAACTCACCGATACCTTCAACAAAGTGCTTAAAACCGGAGCACCGACCAAATCGGTGGAGTGGGTCCTTACCAACAAAGACGGTACCAAAAGATATGTTGAATCGTCCGTATCGTTGATAAGCGACCCAAAAAGCGGTCCCATCGGATTTGGTGTATTCGTACGAGATGCTACCCAGCGGCAGCGTGCCGAAGCTTTATACCGCGAAAAACTGGCCGCCGAAGCCGCCAACCAGAGCAAAAGTGAATTTCTGGCTAGCATGAGCCACGAAATTCGCACGCCGCTGAACGCCATCATCGGTCTGGTGGAACTTATGCTCAACTCTGATTTGCCCCCCGACCAGAGAGAGGATCTGGACGTGGTCAAGTCCTCGGCGTATTCTTTGCTCGCCATTATCAACAACATTCTGGATTTTTCCAAAATTGAGGCCGGCAAATTGGAATTCGAACATACACCCTTCAGCCTGCAGCATTTTTTGGATGAGTCAATGAAAATCATGGGCATCAAATCCCATGAAAAAGACATCGAGCTGGCTTACCGAATTTCTCCAAATGTTCCGGATCGCTTGTTGGGTGACGCTGCCCGCCTGCGCCAGGTGCTACTCAATTTGATCGACAATGCCATCAAATTTACGCCTAAGGGCGAAGTGATTGTCTATGTAGCTACCCAGTCTCAAACGCAAAACGAAGTAATTCTGCACATCTCTGTGGTCGACACCGGAATCGGCATCCCCGCAGATAAACAACGCAGCATCTTTGGTGCCTATCACCAGGCTGATGTTAAAACCGTGCGTCGCTATGGGGGTACCGGATTGGGACTGGCGGTTTCGGCTCAACTGGTGAATTTGATGGGCGGCAGAATCAAAATTAAAAGTCAGCCCGGCCACGGCAGCCGGTTTCGTTTCACTGCACGATTTATTCGGCAGCAAGACAGGGAGGACCGGCAAAAGAAAGCACTGCACCCAGAACTGGCCGGTTTAAAAGTACTGGTGGTAGACGATAACGCTTCCAGTCGTAAAATTCTCAAAGAAATTCTGAAAAATCATAAAATGACCCCCGAGCTGGCATCCGGGGCCCAGGAATCCAGGGATATTCTTTTGCGAGCCCAGACCGAGGGAGAAACTTTCGATTTGATTTTGCTGGACTCGGATATGCCCGTAACCGATGGATTTGCCCTGGCAAACTGGATAGTGCGCGAGAATATCTCTGATGCCGACATCATCATGATGCTGACCTTTCCGCACCTCAGACGCAAACAAGAGCTCGCACAACTGGGAATCACGACCAGTGTCCTCAAACCGGTCGGCACGCTGAAACTGGAAATTGCAATTATTAAAATCCTGGGAATTGCAAAATCCAAACCCGACTCAGCTGTAAAAACACCCCAGCGAGTCATCCGAGTCCCCAACCGCTCACTGAAAATTCTGGTGGCGGAAGACACCCCCTTCAACCAAAAATTTATTTTGCGCCTGCTCGAACGCTGGAACCATCAAACCACTTTGGTCGAAAATGGAAACCAGGCGCTGAAAGTCTTAAATCGAGAGTCATTTGATATTGTATTGATGGATGTGCAGATGCCGGAGATGGATGGCCTGGAAGCTACTGCAGCCTTTCGTCAATCGGAGGCAACAAAAGGAGGCCATATTCCGATTATTGCGATGACTGCCCATGTCGTCAAAGGTGATCGGGAACGCTGTCTTGAAGCCGGAATGGATGAATATGTGTCCAAACCGATTGATTCGGGCAAGCTGTTCGCGGCCATTGAAAAACTGACTGACGCTCCCGGCATCACGAAATCGATGGCCGCCGCTTCTGTCACTATGGATAAAACAATGCTGCTAGAGGCTTTTGATGGAGACTGGAATTTTCTTAAAGAAGTGGTGCAAGTCTTTCTCGATGATTACCCCAGGCTCCTTGATAATCTTCGCAAGTCTTTAAAAAAAGGTGACTGCAATACGTTTATGCGATCGGCCCACAGCCTGAAAGGAATGTTAAAGAATTTTAGGGCTGAAACCGCCGCAGAAATAGCCTTCAATCTTGAAAAAAAGGGTGAGGAGGCTGATTTGGAGGGGGTGCAGCCGGACATCGAAAGCCTCGCTGCTCAAATCGCTGAAGTTGATAACACGCTTCGAAATATGATAGAGTAACAGATTGATTGAAAAGGAAGGGAGCGCAATAAATGAAAAAGAAGATCCTCGTAGTAGATGACGATCGCGTTATGCTGAAATTTGTCAACAAATTATTGACGCGTGAAGGACATCAGATCTTGACGGCCGAGGACGGTTTCGCCGCGTTAAACCTGCTTTCTACTTTCAGTCCCGACATTATTTTTTTTGACCTCATTATGCCCAAAATCGACGGAAACAAACTCATTCAGATTGTCCGCAGTATGCCGGATCTCAAAGATTGCTATCTGGTCATCATCTCCGCTGCGGTAGCTGAAATTGATTTCGATTTCCAGGAGACCGGGGCGGATTCCTACATCGCCAAGGGCCCGTTCAGTTCAATGGCGAATCACATCAGGGAAGCGATTGAAGCATCGGATGCTCCTCGGGATCGGGAGGAACCGAAACCCATTCGCGGACTTGACAGCATATATGCCCGTCAGTTGACCAAGGAATTGCTTTCACGCAATCGCCACCTTGAAACTATCTTGGAAAGCATGGCTGAAGGAATTCTGGAAGTGTATACCAACAGAGTCGTCTATGCCAATGGTGTTGCCGTATCTTTGATCGCGTTGCCGCCGGAAAAAATTCTGGCTGCCTACCCGCCGGATCTGTTTGACGAGAACACTGGACAACGGCTGGATGCACTATTCCAAGCCGGCGTGGACCAATCGGCCACAATTGGGGAAAAATCACCGGTTGAATTAAATGGCAGGCAAATTACCATGAAAGTTCTGCCGGTAACCGGAGAACCAGCCACGGTCATCCTCATGATTACGGATGTGACCGAGCGCAAGCGCCTGGAAATGCAATTGCAACATGTCCAGAAGATGGAGGCCATCGGCACGATTGCGGCCGGGGTCGCCCATAATTTCAGGAATACCTTGACTGAAATTCTGGTGAACAGCCAGCTTATTCAGATGAGCTATAAGGATGAGTCCGGCTTGCACGAAGTGGCCGGGCGAATCAACACCTCCGTGAGAAGAGGATCCCGTCTGGTCGACGGATTGCTTCAATTTTCGCGTAAACAGATCAAGGAAGAATTTGAAATTATCGATCTGGCAGATGTGATCAACGAACTTTGCCAGATCATTCGAAAATCATTTGACCAGAAAATAGACATTCAAACCGGATCATGGGCGACGCGACCAGTCTCAGCCAGGCCCTGATGAATCTTTGCAATAATGCCCGGGATGCTATGCCGGATGGCGGCCGACTGATCATCAAAGCGGTCAAGGAAGGCAAACAAGTCATCGTGACCATAGCCGACAGTGGCGGAGGCATGGATAGAGAAGCCGTCGGCAAATGCTTTGATCCGTTTTTTACCACGAAACCAATCGGTAAGGGAACCGGCCTGGGGCTTTCCACCACCTATGGAATTATTAAAAGCCATGATGGTATGATCAGTGTCGATTCGCAACCTGATCGGGGTACCACCTTTAAGATTCTTTTTTCATTGGCCGTTGAAGAGACACAAGGCGAACGAAAAGACTCGCCGGCAATCACCCGCGGAAAAGGACAGCGGGTGCTGGTGGTCGATGATAACGCTATGCGGGATTTGCTCGAATATCTGGGCTATCAGCCGGAACTTGCCACAAACGGCAAAAAGGGTCTGGAAAAATATCGCAGCACAAAGCCCGATGCCGTTTTAATGGACATCAACATGCCCGAAATGGACGGCATTACCTGTATCGAAAAAATACTCGACCATGACCCCAATGCCAACATTTCGATCTTTTCCGGTTACGAGGAAGAAGGTATCGAGGGTATGAGCCAACGGGCCAAAGACTCCATTATAGATTTTCTGGCCAAGCCGGTGGGGCTCGAAGCCTTGAGTAATTTACTCGCCAAAATGTTGAAGGAGAAAGAAGAATAAAATGCACTATGAAGGCAACATTATCCGGCCGCCCAGCGAGGCGAACAGTATTTTAATTCAGATAACCGTGGGCTGCTCGCGGAATAAATGTACATTCTGCGGTACGTATTCAGGAGAGCGCTTCCGAATTAAATCGGATACGATAATTATGGAAGATATCGGATTTGCGGCCCAATATTGCCGGCGACAGCGTCGGGTATTTCTTTGTGACGGGGACGCTCTGATTGTCCCTCAAAAAAGGTTGTTGAAAATTCTTCAGGCCATAAAAGAACAGCTTCCGTGGGTGACTCGCGTGGGCGCCTATGCCAATGCTAAAAGCTTGAATATGAAAACCCTTGAAGAGCTTAAAACGCTTAAAACACGGGGACTGGGAATTGTTTACATGGGCCTTGAGACCGGCGATGACGTCACCCTGAAAAAAATCAACAAAGGCGCCACCTCATCACATATGATAGACATGGGCAAAAAAGCCAAGGCAGCCGGAATGAAATTGTCTGTCACCGTCTTGCTGGGCATTGCCGGCCGTCAACGCTCGCGCGCACATGCCGAAGAAACCGGCCGTGTGCTGTCAGCCATCGATCCGGACTATGTCGGT